>JAWVEC010000327.1:0-2773 GCA_033856975.1 Gaiellales bacterium | reverse complement strand
CGATGGACCGCCAAGCAGCTATGCTCTATCCACGCCCTGTTCGATCCAAAGCGGCCGGGATGAGGAATTCGAGAACGTCCGCATTGAGAGCTGGCCAGAACCCGTCAAGGACGGGGATGGCAAACTGCCGCCCGGCCGTCTTTCGGCTCAAGCTGGCCGAAGAACGAACCCGCTGCGCGGGAGGGGCGCTCGTGATGTGGGTAAGGTGAGAGGTCGTCCGGCAGGCGCTGTTTGAGCGCGCTCGGGCGCGGGCTGAGCATCGAGGTTCCTTACACCCAAGGAGCCTCCGATGGACATTTTCATCCCCGCCACCCCGATCAGCCCGCTGCGCCAACGCCTGATCGACGACATGACCATGCGCCAGTTCTCGCGCGAGACGCAGCGCAACTATATCCGCGACGTCGGGCGCTTCGCGACGTTCCTGGGGCGTCGGCCCGACACGGCCACAGCCGAGGATGTGCGCCGTTTCCAGGTCGAGCAGCGCGAGGCCGGTATGCCGTTGCCGACCATGAACGGCATTGTGTCGGCACTGCGCTTCTTTTTCACGCACACGGTCGACCGGCCGGACCTCGCGCGCAAACTGGTCAAGGTGACCTACCCGCGCAAGCTGCCGGTCGTGCTGAGCCGCGATGAGGCGGCTCGGCTTCTCCAGGCAACGACCTGCCTCAAGCATCAGGCGGCGCTGTCGGTGGCCTATGGGGCCGGCCTGCGCGTCGCCGAAGTCGCAAGCCTCAAGGTCAGCGATATCGATAGCGAGCGGATGCTGATCCGGGTCGAGCGCGGCAAAGGCGGCCACTATCGCAACGCCATGCTGGCGACCGATCTTCTCACCCTGCTGCGCGAGTGGTGGAAGGCCGGCCGGCAGCAGGGCGTCATGCACCCCAAGGGTTGGCTGTTTCCAGGCCAGCATGCAGGAAAGCCGATCAGCACCCGGCAGCTTCATCGCGTCGTCGTCGAGGCGGCGCATGCGGCCGACATCACCAAGCGCGTCGGGCCGCATACCTTGCGCCACAGCTTCGCCACGCACCTGCTCGAGGACGGCGTCGACATCCGGGTCATCCAGGCGCTGCTGGGCCACGCCAAGCTGGACAACACGGCCTTCTACACCAAGGTGGCGACCCGGACGGTGCGTGCCGTGACCAGTCCGCTCGACAAGCTCGGACTCTTCATGCCCGACCAGGGTGCGGCCGACAGGTGAGGCATGCCGACCTCCGCGCTGGAGGTCGCCGATATCTTCCGGGCAGCGGGCCCAGCCTACCGGGTCGCTCACGCCGGGCATTTGAGCCTGCACCAGCTCAAGGTCATGGCAGCCATCGAGCATTGCCGGACCGCCGCGCTGGGCGGCCATATCGAGGCTTGTGAAGACTGCGGCCACCTCCGGATCGCCTACAATAGCTGTCGCAACCGGCACTGCCCCAAGTGTCAGGGTGCCGCCGCGCGCAACTGGCTTGCCGAGCGCGAGGCGGATCTGCTGCCGGTCGGCTATTTCCACGTCGTCTTCACCTTGCCGGCCGAGATCGCCGATATCGCGCTCCAGAACAAGGCCGTGGTCTACGACCTGCTGTTCCGGGCGGCCTCGGACACGATGATGACGATCGCGGCGGATCCCAAGCACCTCGGTGCCCGCATCGGCATCACGGCCGTGCTCCACACCTGGGGCTCGGCGATGACCCATCATCCTCACGTGCACATGATCGTGCCCGGCGGCGGGTTGGCGCCGGACGGGCGGCGCTGGATCTCCTCGCGCCCCGCTTTCCTCCTGCCTGTGCGGGTGCTCGGGGCGCTCTTCCGTCGCCTGTTCCTCGACCGGCTCATCGCCCTGCATGATGCCGGCCGGCTGGTCTTCTTCGGCAATCACGCCGATCTGGCCCACCGCCGCGCCTTCCTGCGCCACATGCTCCCGGTCCGGAAGAAGGGATGGGTGGTCTACGCCAAGGCGCCGTTCGCCGGGCCGGAAGCCGTGCTCGCCTATCTGTCGCGCTACACGCACCGGGTCGCGATCGCGAACCGCCGACTGATCGGCTTCGACGCAACCGGCGTCACCTTCCGATACAAGGACTATCGTCGCAGCGGCTCCAATCGCCAGCAGGTCATGACGCTCGCCACGGACGAGTTCATTCGAAGGTTCCTGCTGCACGTCCTGCCGCGCGGCTTCCACCGCATCCGCCACTACGGCCTGCTCGCCGCCTCGGCACGCAAGAGCAGCCTCGCGCTCGCCCGCGATCTGCTGGAGGTCGCCCCGCCTCCCGATAATATCGCGCCGGAGGAGCCGCTCGATCAGCGTCCACCATGCCCATGCTGCGGCGGGATCATGATCGTCACCGGGACCTTCGCTTACGGGTGGCAGCCTCGCGGTCCGCCCTCGTCATCAGCCCGAGCCGGAAGGATGTGCGCATGACCCGGCACGCACTACAACCACCTCACGCCGCGGCACGAGCGCCGCAGCCAAGGCTTATGCTCGGGCCGAGCATCATAGGTGACCCTTCGCAAAGCCTGCAGGCCGCTCTCGAAGGTCGGAAACACCGCCCAACCGGGCCTTCATCGGTCCCGCGCCGCCCGGTTGCGGCATCCGACGAAGGCGCCAGAACCCGCCTCGACAACCGACACAACCCGAAAACCCCATAAGCCACCCTCGACCTCGCGGGTTCGGTCTTCGGCGACTTTCGTACGCCTCACGGCGCCCGAAACTCTTCACGTAGACCGACGGTCCGCTTCGGAGCAGGAGGCGCGAAGCAGCTGACATTCCCGACCAGCAATCCTTACCGCCCGACTT
>JAWVEC010000326.1:0-3895 GCA_033856975.1 Gaiellales bacterium | reverse complement strand
TCGCCCGGTCGATCGCCTGTGCGCACTGGTTTCCGAGCGCGACGACAAAGCCGCGGATGCCGTCCCCGATCGGCCGGCCGCCGCCGAACCGGAACGTGAGCGCGCCCAGCACGCGGTCGCCGGCGATCAGAGGAACGGTGGCGCTTGTCGCATCACCGGGTAACGGCAGGTCGGGATACTGCTGCCTGCGCTGCTCCGGCAGGTCGATGAACACCGGCTCGCGGCGTCGCACTGCGTCGCCCATCGGAGTTGCGGCCTCGACCGGGAACGAGTGCCACTCACGCTCGACGCTCTCGTCAAACCCCACCTGGCCGGCGATCTCGAGCGAGCGGCCGCTGGCGTCGATCAGCGCGATCAATCCGGCGGACGCGCCCAGCGCCTGGCGGCCGCGTCCCAGCACAACCTCGGCGATCGACTCGATGCGGGGCGCTCCCGACAGCTCGGCGGACACCTGCTGCAGGCGGTCGGCCCGGCGACGGTCGCCGACCCACTCGGTGATGTCCCGGAAGGCGACGCCGGCACCGGTTGGCCGGTCTGCGTCGTCCCGCACCGGGAAGCAGCTGACGAGCTGGTGGCGGCCGGCCTGCTCGACCTCGAGCTCGAGCACCGACGCGCCGCTGGCCGCACTCATGGCGGCGGCCACCAGATCCGGCGAGATCGGGCCGGCGTCCGCCAGCAAGCCTCCCACCGGCGAGTCGCCACAGAACCGCCGAAAGGCGCCGTTGGCGTACTGGACGCGCATCTCCAGATCGACGATGCCGAAGCAGAAAGGTGCGCCGTCCATACCGATCACAGATTTCTGCAGCCCCTCCCGCCCGGCTATCGACTGCGGCGAGGGCACGCTCTTCCTCGTCATTGATCCTCCGGCGACCGGGTCTGGCCTGGCTTGTTCACATTCTACCGGTCGAGAATGCTCCGCACGTGGACGATTGGTGCTACGGGATCAGGTGCACCGTGCGCGCAATCAGCGTCATATCGAGAATCCGCCGCACCGCCGGCGACGCATTCATCAGCTCGAGCCGGCCTCCACGGGCGGCCAGCCGCTGCGCCGAGGCCAGCATCACGCCCAGCGCGGTCGAGTCGAGAAACTGGACGGCAGCCGCATCGAGCCGGATGATGTCTCCCATCGACTCGGCGGCGTCGAGCGCCGTTCGCAGCGCGTCGGCCGATCCGATGTCGAGCTCGCCGCGCACCTCGAGCACGGTCACCGACTCCTCGAGCTGATGCCGCTCGAACCGGAGCGACGGCTCCTCTGCCGGCTGTTCCATCAGCAGCTCACGCGACGGGGGTGATCGTCATGAGTCGCCGAGGTCAAACGTCATCACAACCTCGGTGCCCGACGGAGGGAACGGCCGGATCTCGACGTTCTGGGTCAGTGCGGCGATCACCGGCAGGCCGAGGCCCAGGCCGGGGCTGTCGACCCTGGGCGCGAAGCCGCGGCCGCGATCGCGCACCGCGATCGTCAGTGCCGAGGACTCGCGCTGCGCGCTGACCTCGATCTCGGCCGATGACTCCGCCTCGCCGTCCCGGTATGCGTGCTGGACGACGTTGGTGCAGGCCTCCGTGACGGCCAGCAGCACGTCGGACGCCAGTGCCCCCGACAACGAGTGGCCGTCCAGGAACCCCGCCACCGCATGGCGGACCAGCGGGATGTTCTCGGCCGTGGATGCAACCGTCAGTTCCAACTGCACCTGCTCATCGTTCATCCCGGCATCCCGCTGCCGGAGGCAGAGCCGGCCGCGAGAGCCTCATCCGTGTTGTTGTACAGCGGCATAATCACGTCAAGTCCCGTCAGTTCGAGGATGCGGCGCACGGCCGGACTCGACTCCCCGCCGACCACGAGTGCCCAGTTATGACCCGCTTCAATCGCAGCCCGGTGCGACGCGATCAGCACTCCCAGCACCGCCGAGTCGATGAAGGCCGTCTCTGACAGATCAACGATCATGGCCGGCGCCTCCAATGCCCGATTGAGCGCATCCCTCAACTCGTCGACCGTTGAGAGGTCGTGCTCGCCGCGGACCACAACGATACCCGTGCCACTCTCGTGACGAAACAACGAGATCGCACGCCCGCTCATTCGCATACGATACCCCGTCTGCAGGACGGATAAACGCGCTGTCGTCCAAGCTGCGGCGGGGTCGGCGCTGGATCGATGACGGGGGGCAGGTGTGGAAGCGCAATCAAGCAGGGTGCGGGCTCGGTTTGCTTCCGGCGCCCCGCAGGTCGAGGTGCTGGTCTCGCTGGTGCTCGTGCTGGGGGCGCGGGCGGGACTCTCGGTGGAGCAGATCGACGACCTCGCGATGGCGCTCGAGATACTCGTCCGCCACCAGCCGCAGTCGGCCCGCGAGGCCAGTCTGGAGCCGTGCCAGGGCCGGCTCGATGTCTCGCTCAGCAACGTCGACCGTGAGTGGCTGCATGACCGCGGCCCGATGCTGGCGGTGCTTGTGTCCGAGGTGGACGAGACCGCGTCCGGCGTGAGGCTGCGCGTTGTCGTCTGAGAATGTGGAGCGCCTGGTTGCCGGCGTGCGTGACGGAGATGCCGCGGCCGGCGAACAGCTGGTGACGGCAATGCGGCCGCTGGTCATGGGGATGGCACGCCGTTTCGAGGGGCGCGTCCCGCGCTCCGACCTCGAGCAGGCCGGCGTGGTCGGGCTGCTTTGGGCGGCGCGCTCGTTCGACCCAACGCTGGGGACGCCGTTCGGCGGCTATGCCGCGCCGTTCGTGATGGGTGAGATGCTGGGCTGCGTGCGGCAGCTGGCCTTGCCCGTCCGGGTTCCCCGGTCGATGGCCGATGACCAGCGCAGGACGACGGCCGCCATCGAGCAGCTGACCGCATCGCTGGAGCGCAGCCCCACCGTCGTCGAGATCGGCCGGCACGCGTCGCTGGACGAGGATGCTGTGCTCGAGTCGCTGCGTCTGCGGATGGCTGTGACGCCGGTCGCGCTCGACGAGCTCGACGAGGCGCAGCTCGGCATGTCCGACGATGCGATCCGGCGCGCCGAGCAGCGTCTCGACCTCGGCGCCCGGCTGGGGCGGCTGGACGTACGCTCCCGCACGGTGGTGATGCTGCGGTTTGGGCTCGAGCTGTCGCAGAGCGAGATCGCGTCTCGGCTCGGCATCTCGCAGATGCACGTCTCGCGGCTGCTGCGGGCCGCTCTGGCGACGCTGTCTGCCGACGAGCCGGCGGGCGATTGACGGATTCGGCCGGGTGATGTTTCGGACGCCGCCCTGCTGCACACCTTCCTTCTACGCAGCCCAGATGGGCGCATTGACGCCTCGAAGGAGTACAGACACGATGCCAACGCCCGATCACCGCACCGATACCGAGCTCGTCGTCGCGCACCGCCGGTCGGCGGATGACAACGCCCGCGAAGCCCTGATCCTGCGCTACTCCGGCTTGGCGCGTGCCATCGCGCGCCGGTTCGCGCGCCGCGGTTTGCCCTACGACGACATCGTCCAGAGCGGCTACCTGGGCCTGATCCAGGCCGTCGACCGCTACTCGCCCGAGCGCGGAGTGCCGCTGCGGGCGTACGCCGCACGCACGATCGAGGGCGAGATCATGCACCTGTTCCGCGATCGCGGCTGGGCGGTGCGGGTGCCCCGCTCGCTGCAGGAGTCGAGCCGCGCGATCGCGGTCACCTCCGAGCGGCTCGGGCACAAGCTGGGCCGAAAGCCCACCATCGCAGAGCTGGCCGAGGCGACCGAGCTGAGCGAGGACGAGGTGGTCGAGGCCCTGGTCGCCCAGCGCGCCTACGTGGCGGAGCCGCTGACCGAGCCCGGCGCGGCCGGAGAGCGCGACGAGGACATGCGCCCGGTGCCGGCCCTGATGGTGGAGGAGGCCGGGTTCGAGATAGTCGGCAACCGAGACGAGGTGGCTTCGGCGCTCCGCCACCTG
>JAWVEC010000325.1:0-3679 GCA_033856975.1 Gaiellales bacterium | reverse complement strand
GCGCTGGGAGGCCGGTGGAGTCAGCCGGTGTACTGGGGCGACCGGGGCGACCGGGTGGACGCGCGGCAGCGAGTGAGAGCGACGCGGCGTGTAGCGGTCCGGCCCTGCCGGTCTGTGACTGCAACCGTGAGGACGTTGCGCCCGGCGCGGAGCCGGCTGCGCGGGATCCTCAGCGTGAAGCGCGGGTCGCGTGTGCTCTTGATCGTCCGTCGGTCGAGCGTGACCTTCACCCTGCGCACGCCACCCGGAACGTTCGCGCTCACGCGGATCCGAGCGGCCCGTGCGACGCAGCCGCTGCGGGTCACGGCGAGGCCAAGCGTCGGGGCGGCCCGCCTGCCCGGTTCCGAGGCGATCGCCGGGAACAGCAGCCGCGAGGGCGTAGGGCCGCCGATGGACAGCGAGTTCACCCCGGGTGCCGCTCCCTGCATCGCAATCGAGGTTCCGACGACGTACAGGCGCAGGCGGTGGCCGGCGGCGAAGTGGTTTCCGATCGGCAGGATCTCGACGTGGTACTCGCGCGTCGTGCCGGGCGCTGCCTGGTCTTGGCTGGAGAAGTCTGCATACGGCTCGACGATTTCACCGGTTCGCTTGTCGACGATCGAGCGCTCTGGTTCGAGGTGCGGGAAACTCGTCCGTAGCTGTCCGGTTGCCACCGGGTGGGCGGACCCGTCGGGCCAGACGTCGGCAAGCACCGCTACGAGGTCGGTCACCGGGGCCGTCGAGGCGGCGAATACGTCGAGGCTCGCCGGGCCGACCGCGTCGACCGCGGTTTTGAACGGCGCCATCGTGTAGGTGAGCGACACGGGCTCCGCGATCTCCATGTTCGTAAGCGCAGGCAGTGTCTCGGCGCCGCCATCGATCGAGAAGCCGAACGCGCCGGCGCCGGAGATCGTCGACGTGGTGTGCGGGTCGGTCTCGAGGCCGTCTGCCGGCATGAACGGGTACCTCTGGATGCTGGTGGATGGCACTGGCTGGGCCGACAGCGAGCCATCGTTGATCGAGTGCGCGCTGCCGCTGGTCGAGGGGGACAGGTAGAGTCGCTGCCAGCGCGTGGCGGCCGGTGGCCAGCGCGTCGCGGAAACCCGTGTGTCGAAGCCGTCCACGAGCTGCTCGTGGCTGCCGTTCGACAGGTACAGGCTCACCTGCGGGTCGCGATCGACGCCGTTGTCGATGCCGCGCACGTAGTGGTCGAACCAGCGCGCGTACTGCGGGAACGGCCCCGCTGTATTTGCCGGGAAGCCGTCGTGGGCACCCATCACGAGCAGGTGGCTGCCGTAGCGGCGCGTCGCGCGGTAGGTCAGGAACGGGCCGCGTGACTCGACGTCGTAGAAGCCTGTGTCGGCGAGTATCGGGATCCGGTCACGGTCACCTTTGAACGTGCGGTCGAGCCAGTAGCCGTCCTCGGTCATGTGGGCCGCGACATCGGTCGGGGCGGTCAGGTACCCGCCAGTGGTCTCTGGAATGCTCGCCGGCTGCTGCTGCGCGCGTCCAGGGAGGTTCGCGAGCGCCGGGGCGGCGATGGCGCCCTCCACGTAGGCGCCCGCGGCAGTGTTGTTGATGCCGCCGATGTACAGCAGGTCGCGGTACAGATCGGTCGTGCCTGCCATCAGCGCCGCCGCCCTGACGCACGGCAGCGGCAGGTGCATCGTGTTGTAGACGGCGATCGCGCTCGCCGAGAAGCCGTAAACGCCGATGCGTCCGTCGCTCCACGGCTGACGACACGCCCACGCGACGAACTGCGACAGGTCCTCCTGGTCGCGCGAGCCGGTGGTGCTGAGCGCCCCACCGCTCAGGCCGGTGCCGCGCCACTGCAGCTGGACGTAGTTGTAGGCCGGGCCCGCGAACGGGTCGATGCCGGGGGCATACGGGCTGTCCTCGATGATCAGCGGGCGCTTGGTGATCCCCGCGTCGCCGCCGACGGTCGCGTGCAGCACCACTCCGTCGTCAGCTGTGAACGACAGATCCTCGGTGACGAGCGCGGCGCGAGCATCCGAAGCCGCGACGGTGCACAGCAGCGTCGTCGCGATCAGGGCGGCGAACCGACTCCGCGACATCCGGTGGCGGACGCGAGGCAGGTGCTGAAGCGGTGCGCTCCGCGTCATCGACTTGAAGCTACCGCGGACGATTCCCGGCTGATGCCCTGAGGGGGCGGCTGCGGACACGCTTCGCGCTCTCAGCCTGCGGCGACGGGGTTCTCCCACCTGAGGTCGGTGAAGCGTGCGAAGTCGGTGTCGGCCGAGCAGAGCGTCAGGCCGTGTTCGATTGCGAGGGCCGCGAGTTGCGCGTCCGGGACGAGGTTGCCGCGGACGTCGTGACGCGCGATCAGCTCTCCCAGGATCGCTGCGTGGCGGTCGCTCGGCACGGGAATCCAGGCGACATCCGCTCCCAGCCAGTCCGTTACACGCGCCCACGCATCCGCAGGGGCTAGCGGCCTGTCCAACGCGCGTGGATGGGTGGCGATCCGGAGGAACGAGGCGAGGCTCTGCCAGGGAAGACCCACACGTCGCGCTCCGTTCAACTGCTCGGTGAGCCAGTCGCGCGCCTTGGCATGGAACGGGCTCTGTCTGTGCACGGCGTACAGCAGGAGGTTGGCGTCGATCAGCATCAGCTCGCAGCCGGCCCGTCGAGCGTCTCGATTGCCTCCGCCACGTTGGTGTAGTCGATCCCCGGGCCCAGGTCATGCGTGACCTGCTTGAAGCCGTGCCGCTTCCGCGGTGCGGCGAGCCCGTCCCGCACCAGCTCGTTCACCGCCTCGCTGACTCCTATCGAGCGCTCACGCCGGAGGCGCTCGACCGCCGCTGCGACATCGTCGGAGAGGGTCACCGTCGTTCGCATGATGCGGAGACTAGCATCATGATGTTCCGAACTGAGCATCATGATGCGCAGCGCGCGACCGAGGGTCTGGCTGGCTCAGCCGAGCTTGTAACTGAGCCACACCCCGCGCCTGCCGGACGCCTGCCGAAGCAGTGAGTTGTCGTAGCCGGTCCGCGGGAGATCGAAGCTCGCATGGCCCGCGCGGCAGGCAGCTTTCGCTGCGGCGTAGGGCACCGCTCGGGGCGTCAGCGTCCAGCCGGAGCCGCTGCGGCACGCCGCGCGGTGACGGGTGCCGCACGGCCGGGTGAGCCAGCGGCCGTCTGCGCGCTGGAGAGCGCAGCGCTTGCCGTGGCCGCGCGGTTCGTCCTTGGCCCAGCTCCAGATCGACGCCTCGATCCGGCCGTCGTTCGGCAGGATCTGGTCGAACCCGAACAGGTTCACGCCGCAGCGGATCATGCTGGCCACGCGGTCGGGGGTGAGCTTCTGCGCCTCGGATTGCGCCGGTGACTGCGTCGGGTCGATGGCCGTGGCCACGAAGGTGCTGTCTTCGAAATAGCGGACGAGCTTCGAGTCGTAGACGCCGCGCGAATAGGTGCTGTCGCAGGCCGGGAACGGACGGTAATCCGGCGTGGAGCCGCTCTCGACGTGGTTGTCGTCCCAGCTGTAGACATCCGAGGCCCAGCCGCTGCGGCAGTTCCCAATCAGCACCACCTGCGCTCCGCGCGCGCGGACGTCGGCGCGGGAGATCCCGAGCGGAAGGTTCGCGCAGCCCTTCGCCGTCATCTCCGACGCACTCGGGCGATAGATCATCGAGCTGCCGTCCTGGCGCTTCAGCACGGAGTCCAGCACGCTGACCGTCTCCGCG
>JAWVEC010000324.1:0-2713 GCA_033856975.1 Gaiellales bacterium | reverse complement strand
AGGCTCTACCAGCTTTTCAACGGCATCGTCTTCACCGGCCCGATCTGGGCGGTGTTCCTGCTGTCGCGTGGACTGTCGCTGACCCAGTTCGGGCTGGTGGAGGCCGCTCTGCACGTCGGCATGCTGGTGGCGCAGGTGCCGACCGGCGCACTGGCGGACGCGCTCGGCCGGCGCCGGCTGCTGGTGGCGGCCGGCTTCTTCACTGCCGCGGCCGAGCTGGGCTATGTCTACGCGCCCGGCTTCGGACTGATCTGCCTGGCGGGCGCGATCCACGGCGTGGCCTTCGCGCTGCGCACCGGCGCTGACGAGGCGTACCTGTTCGACGCGCTCGCCCACGACGACGCGCACGCCCAGTTCCCGCGCATGCTGGGCGGCCTGTGGGCGGTGTTCCAGTTTGCCGGCGCGATCTCGTTCCTGGCGGGTGGACTGATCGCGACCTGGTCGCGGCCGGCCGCGTTCTGGCTGACCGCGGTCTGCGGACTGATCGCGAGCGCGATCGCGCTGCGGCTGCCCGACGACGCGCGTGGCCAGGCCAAGCACGGCCTCTCGGTCGCGTACCGGGGCGTGACCGCGTTGCGCCGATCGCCCCGGTTGGCGATGCTGACGATCGCCTGGAGCCTGTACTGGGCGGCCTTCACCAGCGCGTGGTTCTACGCCGCGCCGCTGTTCGAGGAGCGCGGCGCCTCGGACATCGTGCTGGGCTTCGCGCTGGGCGGCGGCATGCTGGTCGGCGCCGCCCTCAGCTGGGCCGGCGGCCACGTGGCCGAGCGGGTGCCGCTGACGATCAGCGTGGGCGTGACGTCGCTGATCGCCGCGGTGGGGCTGCTGCTCGGCCCCGCCCTGCCGGGCCTGCTGATGCCGGTGCTGGTGCTGCTGGTTGTGGCGGGCGCTCCTGAGCTGGTGTACGTCACGCTCTCGACCTACCTCCAGCACAACACGCGCTCCGAGTTCCGGGCAACCTCGATGTCGATCGCCGAGAGCTTCTTCTCGATCCAGATGCTGTGGCTGTTCCCGCTGGTCGGATACCTCAACTCACACCAGGGCTGGACGTTCGGCTACACGGTGTGCGCGGTGATGTCGCTGGTGGCGGCGGCGCTGTTCATCGCATCGCAGCGGCTGGCGGGGTTGGAGCCGGCGGGCGAGCGCGAGCCGGTGGCGGCGTAGGATTCAAGCCATGAGCACGCCCAGCGCCCGCAAGATGATCGCCGAGAACCGCAAGGCCCGCCACGACTTCCACATCCTGGAGCGGGTCGAGGCGGGCATCGCGCTGACCGGTACCGAGGTCAAGTCGCTGCGCGACGGTGGCGGCAACATCCGCGAGAGCTACGCCCAGCTGCGCGACGGCGAGATGTTCCTGGTCGGCGCCAACATCGCTCCCTACCGGCAGGGCAATCTCCAGAACCACGAGCCGATGCGCGATCGCAAGCTGCTGCTGCACCGGCGCGAGATCGAGCAGCTGGGAGCGAAGGTGGCGCAGCGGGGCATGACGCTGGTGCCGCTGGCGCTGTATCTGACCAACGGCAGGGTGAAGCTCGAGCTGGGCCTGGCGAAGGGCAAGGAGGGTGTCGACAAGCGCCACGCGATCGCCGAGCGTGACGCGAAGCGGCAGATGGAGCGCGCCGTCAAGGAGAGCCGGCGGTAGGGAGCGGGTTAGCTGCCGATCACCGAGCGCGTTGTACGCGCGTCACCCTCGATCAGCCGCGCGTCGGGCCCGTTGAACGAGATGCCGAAGATGAGCGTGCGCCCCGAGACCACAAGGGTGTAGAACTCGCCCGTGCGGCCCGGGAGCGCGCCGGGGCGGGTGGGATCGGCCGGGTCGACCATCAGGGTGTCGTCGCTGATCCGCTTGGGCGTCACCTTGACGATCTTCGAGTGAGTGGCGTCAACGTGCACGACCTTGGTGTAGAGCGATTGGTGAAGGCTCTTGTAGCAGCGCGTCGCTTGGCCTGAGCTGTTGAAGACCCATGCAACCAGACCGGCTCGGGCGGTACCGCCAGAGTCGCTGGGCATGCGCTTGTCGGTGACGTCCACGCGGTACTGGGCCCTGACCTGATCCTTGATCTGATCCGGGCCGCACACGAGCCTCTCGTCCCGCGTGCCCACTCGTACGCTGGCGAAGTCGGAGACATCCTTCAGCTTTCGGGAGGCGTCCGGGGCCGAGAGCGCGCCGTGCGAGGTGGAGGTGCAGGCCGAGGCGCCGAGGACGAGCGCGAGGATGCCGAGTGTGAGTCGACGGTTAAGCATATGCCCAATGGTACGTCGGACAACCGGCCCTTGCCGGTCACGGAGAGTGAAACAGCCTTTTGCCCAGCGTGCCCCGTGCTGCGGCATACCGCAGTTGGGACAGAAGGGCAAGAACGCGATGCTAGCAACCGGTGGAGACGTGCCTGCAGCCCGGCGCTGTGATACCTGTATGCCATGACTGACACGCTTACGATCACAGACGGCACGATCCCCTACGGCGGCGCGAGCACGTGGTATCGGATCGTGGGAGACGGCGAGCGCGATGGCCGGCTGCCGCTGCTCTGCCTGCACGGCGGCCCGGGCGGCGCGCACGACTACATGGAGTCGATGCGGGAGCTGGCCCGGGACGGCCGGCGGGTGATCTTCTACGACCAGCTCGGCTGCGGCCGCTCGGTCTATCCGGAGGATCCGGACAAGTGGACGGTGGAGCTGTTCGTGGACGAGGTCGACGCGGTTCGCGACGCGCTGG
>JAWVEC010000323.1:0-5146 GCA_033856975.1 Gaiellales bacterium | reverse complement strand
GCCCGCGGCTACGGTGGGCTCTGGTTCGCGACCGTGGACGAGGCTCTGGCGGCGCTGCCGGAGCTGGTCCGTCCCGACGACGCGGTGCTGGTCAAGGCCAGCAGGTCGATGGGCCTGGAAGCGGTTGTGGAGGCGATCGCGCGGTGAAGCTGGTGCTGCTGGCGGGCGTGATCGCAATGATGCTCTCGATCCTGGCCGGCCCGGCCTTCATCGCCTTCGTGCGCCGAAACTCGCTTGGCCAGCACATCCGCGAGGACGGGCCGGCCGGGCACATGTCCAAGCAGGGCACGCCCACGATGGGCGGTCTGATCCTGCTGGCCAGCGCGCTGCTCACGTTCGCGATCCTGACCAAGCGCACCACGCCCGCGTTGACGGTGGCCGGGGTGACGCTGGCCTGCGCCGGGATCGGCTTCATCGACGACTGGTTCAAGCTGTCGCGCCAGCGCTCGCTGGGACTCTCGGGCCGCTGGAAGATGCTGCTGCTGCTGGGAGTGACGGCCGGGCTCGGCTACGTCGCGCACCGCCAGCACCTCTCCACCGATGTATACCTGCCGCTGATCGATATCCGGCTCGAGCTGGGGCCGCTCTACTACGGGCTGCTGTTCCTGGTCGTCGCGGGCGGGGCGAACGCGGTCAACCTGACCGACGGCCTGGACGGCCTGGCCGCCGGCACGATGACGATCGCGATGCTCACCTATACGGCCATGTTGGTGGTCGCGTTCCTCTCCAAGCACGGCCTCAGGGCCGAGGGCGATCCCAGCCGCATCGACCTGGCGATCCTGGGCGCCGCGCTGGTCGGCGGCTGCGTCGGATTCCTCTGGTACAACGCCTACCCGGCCGACGTGTTCATGGGCGACACGGGCTCGTTCGGTCTGGGCGGCGCGCTGGCAGCCATGGCCGTGTTCACCAAGACCGAGTTTCTGCTGGTGCTGATCGGCGGCGTGTTCGTGGTCGAGGCGATGTCGGTCGCGATCCAGGTGCTGTGGTTCAAGACCACCCGCCGGCGCGTGTTCCTGATGGCGCCCATCCACCACCACTTCGAGATGCTCGAGTGGACCGAGAACAAGATCATCGTCCGGTTCTGGATCCTGGCCTCGATCTGCAGCGCCAGCGGCTTTGTCCTGTACTACCTGGCGTACTCGAAGTTCCGGTGAGCGGAGGCCGCTTCCTTGTGCTCGGGCTGCGCCGCTCGGGACTGGCGGCCTGCGAGGCGATCGCCCGCACCTGGCCGGACGCCGAGGTGATCGCGGTCGACGACTCGCCGGATGTGGACGCCGCGAGGCTTTTGGCACTCGGGATCGAACACCGTGTGGGAGGCGAGGATGTGCCCACGGAGTCACTGACAGCGTTGATCAAGAGCCCGGGCGTGCCCGGCGGCGTGCCGCTGGTCGAACGCGCGCGGGCGGCCGGCGTGCCGGTCTGGAGCGAGGTCGAGCTGGCCGCGCGGATGCTGCCCAATCCGATCATCGGCATCACCGGCACCAACGGCAAGACGACCACCACCGAGCTGGTGGGAGCGATGCTGCGGGCCGATGGACGCGAGGTGGAGGTGGCGGGCAACGTCGGCCGCGCGCTCAGCGAGCTGCCCGGCCGCGTGTCGGACACGGCCTGGGTGGCGTGCGAGCTGTCCAGCTTCCAGCTCGAGGACATCGACACGCTGCGCTGCCGGGTGGCGGTGGTGCTGAACGTGACGCCCGACCACCTCGACCGGCACGGCACGCTCGAGCGCTACCGGGCGAGCAAGCTCCGGATACTCGAGAACCAGGTGGCCGAAGACATCGCCGTGCTGAACGGCGACGACCCCGTGCTGCGGGCCGCAGAGCTGCCCGGAGCGGGCCGCCGGGTGTGGTTCGAGCGCTCCCAGTCCGACCGGGTCGACTGGGAACATGCCGGGATACGTGGTGACCACAATCTGGAGAACTCGATCGCCGCGGCGGCCGCCGCGGAGGCCGTGGGGGTGCCCCGCGACGCCCGTGATCGCGCGCTGCGCGAGTTCACGGCCCCGCCGCACCGCATGCAGCAGGTGGCGGAACGGGACGGCGTCAGCTTCGTCGATGACTCCAAGGCCACCAATCCCGAGGCGGTGATCAAAGCGCTGACCGCGTACCGGCACGGTGTCCGGCTGATCCTGGGCGGGTCGCTGAAGGGTGCCTCGTTCGCATCGCTGGCGCCGGCAGTGGCCGCCGGCCCGGTGGCCTCGGTCGATCTGTACGGCGAGGCCGCCTCCGCCATCGCCGCGGCGCTCGACGATGCAGGCGTGGCATACCGGCGCCACCGCCGGATGGCCGACGCGGTGGCGGCTGCGGCAGCCGACGCCCGGCCCGGCGACACCGTGCTCCTGTCACCGGCCTGCGCCAGCTTCGACGAGTTCCGCGACTACACGCACCGGGGCGAGGCGTTCGCCGAGCTGGCGGGGGAGGTGACGGTTGGTCGCTGACGTGCAACGCGTGCGCCGCCAGGCGGCTCGCTCCCGCCCGCAGCTCGAGTACCACCTGCTGCTGCTGGTGACGCTGGGGCTGGTCGCCTTCGGCCTGATCATGGTCTACAGCGCCTCCAGCGGCACGGCCGTGGTGCAGGGACACGACCCGGTCGGTGCGCTCGCCCGGCAGGGCATCTACGCCGTCGTGGGCGTGGTGTTGATGCTGACGCTGGCCCGCTTCAGCTACCGCCGCCTGCGCTACCTCGCCGCCCCTTTCCTGCTGGTCGCGATCCTGCTCCTGGTGGCGGTCAAGATCCCGCACGTCGGCGTCACGGTGAACGGCGCCCAGCGCTGGATCTACCTGGGTCCGATCTCGATCCAGCCGTCCGAGATTGCGAAGGGCGCCGTGCTGCTGTTCGCGGCCGCCGTGCTGGCATCGCGCAAGCGGCCGCCACGCACGCTCACCCAGCTGTTCAACCCGGTCGGTGCCGTCGTGCTGGTGGTGCTGCTGCTGATCCACTCACAGCCCGACCTGGGAACGACGATCGCGATCTCGCTGATGGTGTGCGGCATCCTGCTGGTGGCGGGGACGCCGTTTCGCCTCTTCATCAGCGTTGCCCTGGTGGGCGTCGCGGGCGTCGCGTACACGGTTGCGCGGCAGCCGTACCAGATGGAGCGCATCCGCACGTTCCTCGACCCATGGCAGGACCCCTCCAATACCGGCTACCAGAGCATCCAGGCGCTGCTGGCGCTCGGCTCGGGCGGCATCTGGGGCGTCGGTCTGGGCAACGGCACCCAGAAGATCGGCTTTCTGCCCGAGGCGCCGACCGACATGATCGGCGCCGTGATCGGTGAGGAGCTGGGCCTGGTCGGCATCCTGGCGACGGTGCTGGCGTTCGCCGCGTTCACCGTGCTCGGGTACCGGATCGCGATGCGGTGCAAGGATCCGTTCGGCAAGTACCTGGCGGCCGGCGCGACCTCGCTGGTGGCGGGGCAGGCGATCGTCAACTTCGGAGCCGTGCTGGGCTTCCTGCCGCTGACCGGCGTGCCGCTGCCGCTGATAAGCTCAGGCGGGTCGAGCCTGGTGGTGATGCTCGGCCTGGTCGGTGTCATGCTGAACGTGGCGGAGTCGAGTGCAGCCGCCCGTGGCGCCGTCGCTGAACCCCGGCGCGAGGCGAAGGATGGCAAGGCGACCGAACCCCCCAAGCGTGCAGAGCCCACGCGTGCTGATCGCCGCAGGCGGAACGGCGGGGCACGTCGTGCCGGCGCTGGCGGTGGCCGCCGAGCTGCGGGCTAGAGGGGCCGACGTCGAGTTCGCGGGCGGCGACCGGGCGGAAGCGCGGATGGTGCCCGACGCCGGGTATCCCTTCCACCGGTTCGCGATCGAGGGCTTCCCGCGGCGGCTCTCGCCGCAGCTGGCGCGCTCGCTGCTGCGCGCCGGCGCGGCGCCGCTGGCCTGCCGGCGGATCATCTCCAGGGCGCGGCCGGATGTCGTGTTCGGCGCCGGCGGCTACGTGTCGGGGCCGATGCTGGCAGCGGCGGCGGCTGCGCGGATCCCGGCCGCGTTGCTCGAGGTCGATGCGCACATGGGCCTCGCCAACCGGCTGGCGGCGCCGCTGGTGCGGCGGGTGTACCTGGCATTCCCGATCCACCGGGAGGACGCCAAGTACGCGGTCACGGGGCGCCCCGTCGACACGCTGACCACCAGCTCGCCGGCGATCGGGTGGCAGGCCGACGTGCTGGTGGTGGGCGGCAGCCTGGGCGCCCGTCACCTGAACGAGGTCGTGGCTGCGGCGTGGGGGAGGGCCGATCCGGGTTTCCGGGTGATGCACGTGACCGGGGAGCGGGAGCTGGCCCGCTACGAGGATCTGGGCAGTGGGTGGTACCAGGTGCGCGACTTCATCCCCGACCTGATGGCGCCGCTGCACGGAAGCGGGAAGCTGGTCGTCTCGCGGGCCGGCGGCGTCGTGTTCGAGATCGCCGCCGCGGGCTGCCCATCGATCCTGATCCCCTCGCCCAACGTGACGGCCGACCACCAGACCGCCAACGCCCGGCACCTGGAGCGGGCCGGAGCCGCGATCGTGATCGCAGACACCGACCTGACACCCGAGCTGCTGGACGCGACCGTGCGCTCGCTGCGGGCCGATCCCGCACGGATGGAGCGGATGGCGGAGGCCGCGCGGGCCTGGTCACGTCCCGACGCCGCGGCCCGCATCGCCGACGACCTGCTAACACTTGCACGATGAGCTTCAGCGACCGCCGTCTGCACATGATCGGGATCGGAGGCGCCGGCGTCTCGGCGCTGGCGACCGTCGCATATGCGTGGGGCGCCGACGTGTCCGGATGCGACCGGGCGCCGTCGGTCTACAGCGAGCGGCTGGCCCGGTTCGGAGTCAGGGTCGCGATCGGGCACGACCCGGCGCACCTCGAGCCCGGCGTCGAGGTGGTCGTCTCCTCCGCCATCGCGGCCGACGAGCCGGAGCTGCTGGCCGCGCGCGAGCTGGGCCTGCCACGGCTGCACCGCGCCCAGCTGCTGGCCGAGATGGTCGCCTCGCGCCGCTCGATCTGCGTCGCCGGCGCGCACGGCAAGACGACGACGTCGGCCATGATCGCCTACACGGCGCAGCGGCTGGGGCTCGACCCCACGTTCCTGATCGGCGGCGACGTGCCCCAGCTGGGCGGCAACGCGGGTCCCGGCGGCGGGCCGCTCTTGGTTGCAGAGGCGGA
>JAWVEC010000322.1:0-18327 GCA_033856975.1 Gaiellales bacterium | reverse complement strand
CCCTGGCTTCGACGCTGCTGAGAGCGCGGCCGATGGAGCAGAAGGCGGCCGCCGTGCAGGCCTTCGGCCGGCAGGTGGTGCCGCTGCTGGCCAGGGACGCCGTGCGGCCGGTGATCGACCGCGTGTTTGCGGCCGACCAGGCGGCCGCCGCTTTCGACCACCTGGCCGCGCCTGGCAAGTACGGCAAGATCCTGCTTGAGTTCTGAGCAGATGCGAATCGATCTCCATCAGCACCTGTGGCCGCCGTCGCTGATCGCCGCGCTGCGCGCCCGGCGGCGGGCGCCGATGCTCGAGGGCGGCGGCGACCGGCCGCTGCTTCGGATGCTGCACGAGCCCGACGGCCACGTGGCGCTGGCCGGGCACTCCGTCGAGCAGCGGCTGCGGGCGCTGGACGCGGCCGGCATCGACCGGACGGTGATCTCGCTCTCGACGCCGCTCGGCATCGAGGCGCTGCCGTCCGAGGAGGCAACCGAGCTGATCGCCGCCTACCACGACGGCATCGCTGAGCTGGTGGCGGCGTCGGGAGGCCGGCTGGCGGCCTGGGCGGCGGTGCCGCTACAGGCGCCGGACGGCGGCGCGGCGGTTGTCTCGGAGGCACTCGACCGCGGCTTCGTGGGCGCCTCGATCCCCAGCGAGGCGCTGGCCACGCCGCAGGCGCTGGAGGCCGCCGCCCCCCTGCTGGCGATGCTCGCGCAGCGCGGCCGGCCGCTGTTCGTGCATCCGGGCCCGGCTCCCGGCACCGAGCCGTACGCCCGTGACCACGGCATGCCGGTCTGGTGGCCCAACCTCGGCGTCTATCCGGGGCTCTCGATCCGGGCCTTCTTCGCCTGGCGTGCGCTGGGCGCCCCCCGCCACCCCGACCTGCGCATCTGCTTTGCGATCATGGGCGGCGCCGCGCCTTTCCTGGAGGAGCGGTGGCGCGTCTTCAGCGGCGAGACGCGGGCGATCGACCGTAACCTGTATCTCGACACGGCGTCCTGCGGCCGGCTGGCGCTGGAGTGCGCGATGGCCACGTATGGGGTCGAGCAGATCGTGTTTGGAACCGATATCCCTGTTATCAGCCCGGATCCGGTCAGCCGGGCGCTGACCGACGTCGGGCCGGCCGCCGTGGAGGCGGTGACGGAGCAAAATCCGCTCCGGCTTCTCGACCAGATGGAGTGACGATGAGCGACCAGCCTTCCCTGCACAGCTTCTTTGCCGAGCGGCTCTCCGGTGACGACCTCACGCCGGAGCAGACCGAGCGGCTGGCGTCCGAGCTGGCCGACCACCCCGAACTGTGGCGGCACTTCGTCAGGCACAGCCACGACGAGCGGATCTACACCTCGCTCTACCGCGACCACCACCTCGACGTCTGGCTGATCTGCTGGAACGAGCGGCAGGACACGGGCCTGCACGACCACGACCTGTCCGGCGGCTCGGTGCTGCTGATCGAGGGCGAGCTGGACGAGGACCGGCTGGTGTTCGGGGCCGGCATCGACTCCACCCGCTACGGCGCCGGCGAGTCGTTCTCGTTCGACCCCTCGCGGATCCATGACGTGCGGCATGCGGGCGACGAGCCGACCGTCTCGTTGCACTTCTACTCGCCGCCGCTGTGGCGGATGGGGCACTACGTGGTGGGGGAGGACGGGCGGCTGGCACGACGTTCGGCCAGCTACGCCGAGGAGCTGCGCGCCAGCTGATGGAGGACGCCCGCGCGCTGCTGGCCGAGCTGGTCTCGATCGCGTCGATCAACCCCGACCTGGTGCCGGGCGGTTCCGGCGAGGCCGAGATCGCGGGCTACGTCGCCGGCTGGCTCGAGCGGGCAGGACTCGAGGTCGAGCAGAGCGAGGCGCTGCCGGGCAGGCCCAACGTGGTGGGACGCGCGCGCGGCGGCGGCGGTGGCCGCACCCTGCTGTTGAACGCCCACATGGACGTGGTGGGGGTCGACGGCATGCAGCATCCGTTCGCTCCGCAGGTCGAGGGCGACCGCATGTACGGGCGCGGCGCCTACGACATGAAGGCCGGCTTGGCGGCGATCATGGTCGCGGCGGCCGGGGCGGTGGGGCGCGGCCTGGCCGGCGACGTGGTGGTGGCCGCGGTCTGCGACGAGGAGTTCGCCTCGGCCGGCAGCTTCGCGCTGGCCGGGGAGATAGCCGCCGACGCGGCCATCGTGACCGAGCCGACCGGCGACCGGATGCGGATCGCGATCGCCCATAAGGGCTTCAGCTGGCACGAGATCGAGGTGCACGGCATCGCGGCGCACGGTTCGCGGCCCGAGCAGGGAGTGGATGCGATCGCGGGCATGGGCCACGTGCTGGTGGCGCTGGACGGGCTTGCCGGCGAGCTGTCGCGGCGCCCCGGACACCCATTGCTGGGGCCGGGCTCGCTGCACGCCTCTCTGATATCCGGTGGCCGCGAGCTCTCGACCTACCCCGAGCTGTGCACGCTTGGGCTCGAGCGGCGAACGCTGCCGGGCGAAACGGTGGAGGTGGTGGAGGCCGAGCTGGAGGCGATGCTGGACGCCGCTCGCGACGGGTGCGACGGCCTGGACGCGAGACTTCACACCATCCTGGTGCGCGATCCGTTCGAGGTCGCTCCCGACGCGGCGATCGTGGAGTGCGCGCGCGACGCGCTGGGCCGCGACACGCCCCTGATCGGTGTGCCGTTCTGGGCCGACAGCGCGGTGTTCTCGTCGGCCGGCATTCCGACCGTGATCTTCGGCCCCGGCGGTGAGGGTGCCCACGCCGCCGTCGAGTGGGTCGACCTGGTGCAGCTCGACGAGTGCGTGGCGGCGCTGGAGGCGGTGATCGGCAGCTTCTGTGGCTAGGTCGTGCGGTAACGCAGGTGAACCATGCCGTTGCCGAAACGGCGTTCGTCGATCAGTTCGAGCTTGACGCGGACACCGTCCGGCAGCGACCTGGTGCCCTCGCCCACCACGATCGGCGAGACGAAGAAGTGGCACTCGTCGACCAGACCGGCCGCGAGCGCCTGGGCGGCGAGGTTGGGGCCGCCGATCGCGATGTCCCGTTCCGCTGCCGCCTTCATCTGCCGCACCGCTTCGGGATCGAAAGCGCGCTCGATCCGCGTCCGGGCGCTGGACGCCGCCTCCAGCGTCGTCGAGTAGACGACCTTGTCGGCTGCTCGCCAGATCTGGGCGAAATCGAGCATCACGGGAGCCGGGTCAGAGAGGGTCTCCCAGGCCGCCATCACCTCGTACATGCGACGCCCATACAGGCAGCTGCCGATCGGCCGCACCAGGTCGTTGACGAAGGCGTGCACCTCCTCGTCCGGCATCGCCCAGTCGAAGTTGCCGCGCTCGTCCGCCACGTAGCCGTCAAGCGACGTGATCACCGAGTAGATCAGTCTGGCCATGAAACGAGTCGCTACGCCGTCGCCGCGGCCTCGTCGATCCACTCGCCAAATCCGCTCGCGCCGGATGGGGCGGCGCCGACGCAGACGATCCGCGTATCGGGCGCAAGTGCCCGGTAGCTGCGCGTCGCGGCCGGGTCGGGAGCCGAGACGACGGTGCCGGGGCCGGCCTCGATCCGCTGATCGCCGATCGTGAACTCGGCCCTGCCCGAGACGACGACGTACACCTCCTGATGGCCGGTGTCGGCCTCGTCGTGGGCGATGTCGAACTGCTCGCCCGGCTCGCACACGATCGCGTTCAGCCCGAAGGCGTTCACGCCCATCGCGTCGTTGAGGCGCTGCCAGCGGCCGTACTCGGTCGGCTTGGCGGGGTGCTCGGTGAGATCGACGATTGGCATGGCAGTGCTCCTTGGATCGTGTTTCAGCGGACGGTGCCACGGATGATGACAGCCCCGCCGACCGAGAGCCGCTGAACGCGCAGCCCATCGATTCCGGCGTCGCTCCACCAGCCGAGCACCTGATCGAGCGGGTGCTCGCTCCAGAATCCCTCGATGCTGGGACCCAGGAAGCGGCCGGTTCGATACCAGCCGCCGCCGGCGATCAGGCCGGCCGCGGGCAGTCCGATCCGCGTCCACGCCCACCAGGCCGGGTACCAGCCGCCCGCCGGGACGTCGAACTCGAGCGAGGAGACCTGGCCCCCCGGCCGCACCACCCGCACCAGCTCGCGCAGCACCGCCGGGGGATCGTCGACGTAGCGCAGCAGGTAGGTGTGCACCAGCGCGTCTACCGAGCGGTCGTCGAGCGGCAGCGACTCGGCCTCTCCCTGGACGAGGTCGATTCGCTGCTCCAGCCCGGCGGCGCGCACCCGCTCGCGGCCGCGTTCGAGCATCGTCTGGTTCTGATCGATCCCGATCACGCGGCAGCCGTGCCGCTCGGCGATCGCGATCGCGACCGCTGCGGTGCCCGTCGCCACGTCGGCCACCAGCCCGTCCTGCGGCACCGCCAGCCGCTCGACGAGCAGGTCATGCCAGCGGCGGTCGTTGCCGAACGAGAGCAGCTGAGCCCAGCGGTCATACTGCTCGGCGATGCCGTCGAACAGCCCGATCGCGTGGCTCTTGCGCGGCGAGGCGGTCATACCGCGGCGTACCGGTCGCGTTCGGCGACGGCCAGCTGGTCGGCCCGCTCGTTCAGCTCGATGCCGGTGTGCCCGCGCACGCGGCGGAACTCGACCGTGTGGCGAGCGGCCTCCTCTACCAGCCGCTGCCACAGATCCTGGTTCTTGACCGGCTTCTTGTCGGCGGTGCGCCAGCCGTTCTGCTGCCAGCTGCGAAGCCATCCCTTGGTGAAGGCCTGCTCGACGTAGGAGGAGTCGGTGTGGATGATCACATGCATCGGCCGGGTGATCGCGGCCAGACCCATGATCACCGACGTCATCTCCATGCGGTTGTTGGTGGTGTCGGACTCGCCGCCGGACAGCTCCCGCTCGTGATCGCCCCAGCGCAGGATCGCTCCCCAGCCGCCCGGCCCGGGATTCCCCGAGCAGGCGCCGTCCGTCCACAGCTCCACCGTCTCAGCCACAGCGCTAGTCTAGAGCGCGATGCCGGCGTCCTATCACGGGGGCAATCGCCACTTCCAGGACAGGTTCGACACGCGCCGTCTGGCCGACCGGATCGACGAGCGGCTGGTGCGGGACGTGATCGACGCGGACGACCGCGCCTTCATCGAGCGCATGGACATGTTCTTCCTGGCCACCGCCGATGCGGAGGGCCGTCCCAGCTGCAGCTACAAGGGCGGCGATCCAGGCTTCGTGCGGGTGCTCGATCCGCGCACGCTTGCCTTCCCCAGCTACGACGGCAACGGCATGTACCTCTCGGTCGGAAACGCGCTCGTCAATCCGCATGTGGGAATGCTGTTCATCGACTTCGAGCAGCGAAAGCGGCTGCGCCTGAACGGTGTTGCCTCGATCGACGAGGATGACGCGCTGCTGGCGGACTTCCCCGAGGCGCAGCTGGTGCTGCGGGTGCGGGCGACAGAGGTGTTCCCCAACTGCCCGCGCTACGTCCACCACATGCAGCTCATCGAGCGGTCGCGGTTCGTGCCTCGCTCGGAGTGCGAGACGCCGATCCCGTCGTGGAAGCGCCGCGAGTGGTCGCAGGACGTGCTCGCCGGCGACGATCCCGCCAACAACCCGGCGCGCGAGCCGATCGACCGGTGACCGGGGGGCCGCTGGCGCTGGCCGTGCTTGGGCGCGGCGTGGTCGATCCCGACCAGCCGTGGCTGCACGCCGACGATGCCGGAGTGCTGCGCGGGCGCGCGGCGTTCGAGACGATGCGGGTGTACGGCGGGCGAGCGTTCCGGCTGGCCGCGCACCTCGAGCGGCTGGTCGGTTCGGCCGAGGTGCTGGGGCTGCCTCCCCCCGACCCGGCGTCGCTGTCGCGGCTGGCGCTGGACGCGGTCGAGGCATGCGGGCGGCCGGACGCGACGCTGCGGGTGGTGTGGACGGGGGGCCGCGAGGGGGCGCAGGATGGGGTCGGCTTCGCGCTGGTGACCGCATTGCCCGAGGGGTTGGAGCGGTCGCGGGCGCTCGGCATCTCGCTGGCCTCGCTGCAGCTCGCGATCGGAGCCCATGCGCGGCGGGCGTCGCCGTGGCTGCTTCCGGGCGTCAAGTCGACCAGCTACGCCGTCAACATGGCCGCCCAGCGGGAGGCGCACCGGCGGGGTGCCGACGACGCCGTGTTCCTCTCGGCCGAGGGCGTGGTGCTGGAGGGCCCGACGTCGAATCTCTGGTTTCGCGAGGACGAGTCGCTGTTCACGCCGGCGCTGGATCTGGGCATCCTGGCCGGGGTCACGCGCGACAGCCTGATCCAGCTGGCAGGTGAGCAGGGCGTGTCGGTGGTGGAGGGCGAGTTCTCGCTGGCCCGGATGGCGGCGGCCGATGAGGTGTTCACGTCGTCCAGCGTTCGCGAGGTGATGCCGGTGGTCGCGCTGGATGGGAGCCGGGTCGGCGACGGCAGTCCGGGGCGCGTGGCGGCGATGCTGCAGGCGGGCCTGCGTGGAGCCGCGGGGTAAACCAGCGGGCGCCGGTTGCCGATGAGATGGCATGTCGTTGGGTGAGAACAGAGACGAGCATGTGCTGCGCCTCGAGCGTCGCGTCGGCGAGCTCGAGCTGAGGCTGTCGCAGCTCGCCATCCTCCATCGCGCCGCTCAGGCGGCGTCGTCGGCGGTCACGGTCGAGCAGGTGTACACCGACCTCGCCCGCGATCTTGGCAGCGCGCTTCCGCGCGTGGACGAGATCTGCATCATGGAGTGGGATCGACGCCGGGGAGCTGTGCGCGACGTGCTCGACTACCGGCCGTTGTCCGGCCGGCGGGTGGCGGTTCCCCTCGGCGCGCACCACATGCTGCGCGATCTGCCCGATCTGGGCGAGCTGCTTCGGCGCGGCAGCGGACATCTCGAGTCGCTGGTGGGCGATCCCGCCACGCCGCCATCGCAGCGGTGGTACATGGGCCAGTGGACGTGGAAGACGCTGCTGCAGATACCGCTCGTTTCGGCGGGACGTACGCTGGGGGCGGTGGAGGTGGTGGACAACCGCGTTGAGCAGCGGTTCTCCCGGCACGAGATCGAGCTGTGCGAGACGCTGGCCGCGCAGTCGGCGCTGGCGCTGCAAGGCGCGCTGCTGTTCGAGCGGATCAAGCACATGGCCGACCATGACGCTCTCACCGGGCTTGCCAATCCGCGCACGTTCCGCCGCCGGCTGGCTGCGTCACTTGTGGGGGCGAAGAGGCGCGAGGGCGGCATGGCGCTGCTGGTGCTGGACATCGACAACTTCAAGCGGCTGAACGACACCCTCGGCCATGCCCACGGCGACCGGGTGCTGCGCCGCGGCGCCAGCATCCTGCGACGTCACGCCCGTACCGGCGATACGGCCGGCCGGCTGGGCGGTGATGAGCTGGGGCTGCTGCTGACCGATGCGGATCAGGTCCAGGCGCAGGCGGTGGCCGAGCGGCTGCTGGCGGCGTTCGCGCGCGACAGCGTCGGCGTCTCGATCGGCGTCGCGCTCTACCCGGGCACGTCGGACTCGGCCGGCGAGCTGATCGAGCAGGCCGACCGGGCGCTGCTGCGAGCGAAGTCGCAGGGCAAAGCCCGCACAGTTCTCGCCGCGTAACAGCCTCGCAACGTTTCCGCTACGCCCGCGCGGCCAGCCGCCAACAGACCCGCAACAATTCCGCAACGCCCACGCGCTGAGTGTTTGACTCCAATAATTCGCTCCGCGGGGGCGTTTGGCTCCACTGCGTGGTCGACCTGCAACGATCCGGCCACGGAAGCGTGAAGCCTGCGCGGGGAGTGTTTGACTCCAATAGTTGTGGAGGTGGGGTGGGGTGGATCGGCGCGGGGGCGTGACGGGACGCGCGAAGGTGTGGCGAAGCTAAAGGGCGGCTTCGGGCACCTTGTGCCACTGGGCGACGTACTGGCGCTGCAGCGGGTGGGTCAGCCGGCCCGCCCATGCCACCTGCACCATGTCCGGTCGCTTGGGCACGTTTCGCGGGTACATCCCCGCCTCGTACGGAAGCCTGCTGCCCTTGCGATGGTTGCATCGCCTGCAGGCCGCCACCACGTTGTCCCAGCTATGCAGCCCGCCGCGCGACAGCGGCTTGACGTGGTCGACCGTGAGATCGCGGGGCCCGCCCTCGCGGCCGCAGTACGCACAGCGCCAGTTGTCACGGCAAAACAGCACCCGGCGTACCACCGTGCGCTTCACGATCGGGCGCAGCTCGACGTAGGCGGGCACCTGCAGGATCACCGGCAGCGCCAGCCGAAGATGCTGCGAGCGGTACACCACCTCTGGGTCATCCGCGATCACCTGGGCGTGGCCGCACACCACCAGCGTCACCGCGCGCTCGCGCGAGACGAGGCTGGTCGGTCGCATCGTTGCATCCAGCAGCAGGCAGCGGATGATCGGCACCTTTCCCGAGGAGTGTCGGGGAAAGTGTAGAGCCCCGTCAGGCGGCGAGCCGGAAAGTGCTCTTGCCGGCCCGTTTCGCGGCCAGCAGCGCCGCGTCCGCGCGATCGATCAGCGAGGCCGCGTCCAGCTCTCCCGACCTCATGCAGGCCGCGCCGGCGGAGGCGCGGGCCCCCGTCTCGGCCGCCGTCTGCTTGATGATCCGCTGGGCGACCGCCGACACCTCGGCGCCCAGACCCGGCAGCGCCAGCAGGAACTCATCGCCGCCCACCCGGCCGGCGGCATCGCTCTCGCGGCACTGCCCGCGCAGCACCTCGGCCACCCGCCGCAGCAGCCGGTCGCCGGCCAGATGCCCGTCGCGGTCGTTGACCGACTTGAAATCGTCCAGGTCGATCGCGATCACCGACAGGTCGCGTCCCAGCTCCCGAGCTGTGGCCATCTCGGCCTCGACCCGCTCGTAGAACGCGCGATGGTTGAGCAGGCCGGTCAGCGCGTCGGTCAGAACCTGCGCGCGCAGGTTCTCGTACAGCTGCGCGTTCCGCACCGCCATCGCGGCCTGGCTGGCGATCGTCTGCGCAAACGCCACGTCGCGCGGCGACCAGCGCGCGGAGGAGCCGTAGTCGACCAGCTCGATCAGCCCCACCGAGTGGTTCTCGACCATCAGCGGCAGCCCCACCCAGCTCGACCATTCCCACTCGGCGATCAGCGCCCGCACCTCGTCCGACCACTCTTCGCTGTCGGGCCGGTACTCGCGGTGAGCATTGGCCGACTCGAGCAGCGAGCGGCTCTCGGGCCAGTCGGTGAGCGGGTACGTGTGGCCGCGCCATTCCTCGCTGATGCCGGTGCCGCGCATGAACACCGACAGCGCGACCAGCCGGTCGTGCTCCGGCTCCCATGATGAGATCGTGCACTCGCAGGCCCGGTCGACGGCCTCCACCAGCTCCCGCGCCAGTGAGTCGGTGACGCCGATCACCGACAGCGAGCGGGGCAGCTCGACCGCGAGCCGATGCAGCACCTCAAGCTCTCGGCGGTCGCGCTCGTCCTGCCGGTAGCGGCGGGTCATGCCGACATCCTGTAGGTCTTCTTGCCCGCCCGCTTGGCCTCGAGCTGCGAGCGGTCGGCGCGCGCCATCACCAGCAGCGGATCGCGCTCGCCGGGCTGGGAGATCGCGATCCCCAGCGAAGCGCCGACGCCTGCCTGGGACGCGATCGCGGACAGCACCCGGCGTGCGACCAGCTCCACGTCCTCACCCACCGCGGGCAGGATCAGCGCGAACTCATCGCCGCCCAGACGGCCGGCCACGTCCGTGTCGCGCGAAGCCGTCCGCAGCGCCTCGGCCACCAGCGCCAGCGTGCGGTCGCCGGCCAGGTGCCCGCGGGTGTCGTTGATGCTCTTGAAGTCGTCCAGGTCGAGCGCCATCACGCCCACCTGCGTACCGTCCCGCTGGCACCGCGACAGCTCCTGCGCCAGCCGGTCGTAGTACGCGCGGTGGTTGAGCAGGCCGGTCAGCGAGTCGCGATCGGCGCGATGCTGCAGATCCTCATACAGCTGGGCGTTGCGCACCGCCATCGCGGCCTGGCTGGCGATCGTCTGGCAGAAGGCGACGTCGCGCGCCGACCAGCGCCGCGACGACCGGTAGTCGGCGACTTCGATCAACCCCACCGAGCGACCCTCGATCACCAGCGGCATTTCGATCATCGACTTCCAGCCCCACAGCTCGAGCACCTCGCGGTCGTTGGCGCTGATTGCGGGATCGGACTGCCGGTACTCGCCCCAGCCGCGGCCGCGCTTCAGCAGCGAGCGGGTGGCGGGGTACTCGTCGAGCGGATTCTCGACCTGCCCGCGCGGCCACGCGGGCTCGCCGTGGACGGTGTATGCGGCCGCGTCGATCAGCACGTCCCGCGCCGGGTCCCAGAGCGAGATCGCGCACTCGCTGGCACGGTCGACGCCGAACACGAGCTCGCGCGTGAGCGCGTTCAGCACCTCGCTGGTCGAGAGCGACTGGGAGAGCGCGACGGCGACGCGGTGCAGAACCTCGAGTTCGCGCCGGTCACGTTCGGGGGTGCGGTGCCGGGCGGGCATTTGGCCTCCCTATCGGCATCCCGCCGCTCGTCCTAAATCGCCCGTCTGGGGATCGCCGTGGCGGGTGCTCCGTCGCGGCGTCGCGCACGCGTGCGGTATCGTCGTCCGCCGTGAGCGACGACCTGGTCACAGCAGAGCTTCGCGGCGCCGTGTGCGTCGTTCGGCTCAACCGCGAGCCGAAGCTGAACGCGATGAGCGAGGCGCTCTGTTTTGAGTTGCTGGACGTGCTCGCGGGCGAGATGGTGCGTGACTCGCGGGTGGTGGTGCTGACGGGATCGGCGCGCGCCTTCTCGGCCGGCGCCGACCTGACCGAGTTCACCGACGACAGCGTCGAAGCCAACCTGCGCTACTACCGCGGGCCGGGACGCGTCTGGGAGGCGCTGCCCGCCCTGCCGCAGCCCTCGATCGCGGCCATCTCGGGCTGGGCGATCGGCGGCGGGCTGGAGCTGGCGCTGAGCGCAGATCTGCGCGTCGCCGACACCACCGCCCGCTTCGGCCTGCCCGAGGTCTCGCTCGGTATCCTGCCCAGCGCCGGCGGCATGACCCGGCTGGTGCGGCTGCTCGGCACGGCTCGTACGAAGGAGCTGATCCTGCTCGGCCAGCGCTTCGACGCCGCCCGCGCGCTCGAGCTGGGCGTGATCAACCGGGTGGTTGAGGCTGGGCAGGCCGAGGCGGCCGCGCTGGAGTGGGCGGAGCTGATGGCCGCGCAGCCGCAGGCGGCGCTGCAGGTCACGCGCGAGCTGATCGACCGCTCGGCCGAGATGTCGCTGGAGGCCTCGCTGGCTGCCGAGCGCGCCGCCCAGGGCATGCTCTCGGCGTCTGCCGAGAGCTACCGGGAGGATCGGTGACGCGGGCCGCGATCGTGACCGGTGGTGGCACCGGCATCGGCCGGGCGACCGCGCTCGCGCTGCACCGGGACGGCTTCTCGGTGGTGATCGCAGGTCGCCGGCCCGAGCCGCTGGAGGCCGTGCGCGATCAGATCGGCGCCGAGCACTGCGAGATCCACCCCGGCGACATCCGAAAGCCCGAGGTTGCCGACGCGCTGATCGGCGCCGCTTTGGAGCGGTTCGGCCGCATCGACGCGCTCGTCAACAACGCCGGCGGCCAGTTCGTCGCTCCGGCCGAGGACATCACCCCCAACGGCTGGGAGGCGGTGCGGCGGCTCAACCTGGATGCCCCCTGGTATCTCACCCAGCAGGTCGCCAAACGCTGGATGATCCCCAACCACGGCGGCCGTGTGGTGTCGGTGGTGCTGTGCCCGACCCGCGGCATACCCTTCATGGCGCATTCGTCAGCGGCCCGCGCCGGTATGAGCGCACTCACCAACACCCTCAGCGTCGAGTGGGGCAAGCACAACATCGCGCTCACCTGCGTCGCCCCGGGCTGGATCGACACCGAGGGCATCCAGCAGTACGACGCCGACCTGGAGCTGGTGGCGTCGGGCATCCCGATGCTGCGGCTGGGCCGGCCCGAGGAGGTGGGCGATCTGATCGCCTTCCTGGTCTCGGAGCGGGGCGGCTACATCACCGGGCAGACGATCGTGATCGACGGCGGCATGGAGAACGTGATCGGCTCCACGCCGGCCCGTATCGATTAGCCGCTGATATCGTGACCCTGTGACGCCTTCCACCGTCGACGAGCTCACCGTCGCGCTCCGCGATCAGGCCTACCTGGCCGATCGCGGGCTCGCCACCGTACTGCACCTCTCGATGGTGTTGGGCAAGCCGCTGCTGCTGGAGGGGGAGGCGGGCGTCGGCAAGACCGAGCTGGCCAAGGCCCTGTCCGCGATCACCGGCGGCCGCCTGATCCGGCTGCAGTGCTATGAGGGGATCGACGTCGCGCACGCGCTGTATGACTGGAGCTACGCCCGCCAGCTGCTCTACATCCGCACCCTGGAGGCGGGGCAGGCGGTGGCCGGCCGCGAGACGCTGCACGAGCTGTTCGGCCGCGAGTTCCTGGAGCGGCGGCCGCTGCTGGACGCGATCGAGAACGACGACGAGCAGCCGCCGGTGCTGCTGATCGACGAGATCGACCGCGCCGACGACGAGTTCGAGGCGTTCCTGCTCGAGCTGCTGTCCGATTTCCAGGTCACGATTCCCGAGATCGGCACCATCCGCGCCGAGCGCCGGCCGCGCGTCATCCTGACCTCCAACCGCACCCGCGAGCTGCACGATGCGCTCAAGCGGCGCTGCCTCTACCACTGGATCGGGCACCCCTCGCTGGAACGCGAGATCGAGATCGTGCGCGCTCGCGTGCCGGGGGTGCCGGAGCGGCTGGCCGCTCAGGCCGCGGCCTTCGTACAGCGGCTGCGCGAGCTCGACCTGGCCAAGGCGCCGGGCGTCGCCGAGACGATCGACTGGACGCAGGCGCTGCTGGCGCTGGGCCAGCAGGAGCTGGAGGCGGGCGTGGTGGACGCCACGCTGGGATCGGTGCTGAAGTACCACGAGGACGTCGAGCGGGTGCGAGACGCCGGTCTGCGGGAGCTGGTCGGCGAGGCTCGCGGAGCCTGAGCGTGTCGACCGTCGCGGCCGGTCCGGGCGACGCCGTCACACGCAAGCTGGTGACGTTCGGACGCATCCTGCGCGAGGCCGGCGTCGAGGTCGGGCCGGGCCGGCTGCAGGACGCCCTGCGCGGGCTGGACGCGGTCGACCTGGCCGACCGCGGTCAGGTCTACCACGCGCTGCGCTGCACGCTGATCGCGCGCCACGACGATCTGGCGGTGTTCGACGCCGCGTTCCGGGCGTTCTGGGAGCGGGCACCCAGTCCGCCCGGGCAGAGCATGTCCGATCTGGGCCTCTCGATGCCTGACCCGGCTCGGCCACGGCCGGCCCCGGCGCATGAGCTGGGCGATCAGGCCGAGGAGGAGGAGGAGGAGCAGGAGCTGCACGCAGCCGCCGCAGCGGACGAGCTGCTGCGCCGCCGCGACTTCGCGCACATGTCGCGGGACGAGCTGCGGCGCGTGCGGCGGCTGATGGACGAGCTGGCCGCGCTGCACCCGTTGCGGCTCTCGCGACGGCTCGCTCCTGCCAAGGCCGGCGTCCTCGATCAGCGCCGCACGCTCCGCCAGGCGATGCGCTCGGACGGTGTGCCGCTGGAGCGGGCCTGGCGCGCCCGCAAGCTGGTGCCGCGGAAGCTGGTGGTGCTGGTCGACGTGTCCGGCTCGATGGAGCCCTAGGCCCGCGCGCTGGTGATGTTCCTCCAGGCGCTGGCCGCCCGCGAGGGCGCGTCACGCCACGTTGAGGCTTTCGCGTTCGGCACCCGCCTGACCAGGCTGACGCCGCACCTGACGGGGCGCGACCCCGATGCCGCGCTCGATCGGGCCAGCTCCGCCATGTCCGACTGGGGCGGCGGCACCCGTATCGGGGAGTCGCTGCTCGCCTACAACAGCAGCTTCGGGCGCCGCGGGCTGACGCGCGGCGCCGTGGTCGTGATCGCCTCTGACGGCTGGGAGCGGGGTGATCTCTCGCTGCTGGACGAGCAGCTGGGCACGATCGCGCGCCAGGCGGCGACGCTGATGTGGGTCAACCCGCTGAAGGGACACGAGGGCTTCGAGCCGCTGGCGGGCGGTATGCAGATCGCGCTTCGCCACGTCCACGACTTCCTGGCCGGGCACAACCTGGCGGCATTGGAGGCGCTGGCCGTGGCGCTGCGCCGGGTCGATGCCGGCGGGCGGGTGCGGCGCGCGGTCTGACACCCACGCGTCGTTCAGAGCGGTGTGGACGCGGATCTGCCATCCGTCTCAGCACGGCCCGGTCTGAACCCCGTCCACAGCATGCCGCTGATGGCGGCACCTTCGAAGCGGCTGAGCGGCTCGCGCCGCAGCGTCATCAGCGTCGCGATCAGCTGCAGGCCGATCACAACCGCGGCCGTGGCCAGGTGACGTGCCAGGCGGACCTTCACGCCCCGTAATCTACTGCACGCAGGGGCCCGTGCCGGCTGAAGCCCGCTGGGCTTTGATGCCGCGCAGCACGTCGGCCACCGGCACGCCGTAGCCGCCACCGCCGCCGTCCGCGGCGGCGAACATCATCGCCACCACGCGGCCGCTGCGATCGACCGCCGGCCCGCCGCTGTCTCCGTGCAGCACCGTGCCGCGGATCGGCACCACCGTCCGGAAGGCGTGGCCGCGCTCGTACGCGTCCGGAATCCAGACCTGTGCCCTGGCGCCGATGGTGCCCGCTGCCGCCCGAAACGGACCGCCGCCCGGGTACCCCAGCAGCGCCACGCGATCGCCGCTTCGGGGAGTGGTCAGCACCGGCAGCGCGGCCGCGTCGAGGCCGCGGACGCGAAGCAGTGCCACGTCGGTGGATGCGCTCACGTAGACCGGTGTCGCCGTCAGGCTGTGATCGCCCAGCAGCACGCGCGTGTCGTGCTCGCCGGACAGCACGTGGGCGTTGGTCGCGACCAGGCCGGGCCGCACGACCCAGCCCGAACCCTGCAGCGTGAGGCCGCAGGACGTGCCCTCGATCAGCACCACGCTGCGCTCGGCCCGCCGCACCGCCGGTGCCACCTCGAGCGACGAGTCGGGCGGCGGCAGCGAGCGCACGCCTCCCACCGGCAGCACAGGCAGCTGGTCGAGGCGTGCGATCGCGTCCAGCAGCGACTGCGCCGGCAGCCACCGCACCAGCCGCGGCAGGATCGATGACCGCTGCACATCGCCGCGCAGGCCCAGCGAGGGCTGGTGAAGCGCCGTCACCGCCAGCAGCCACGCCACCGAGAGGCCCAGCGCCACGCCCACGACCAGACCGCCGGCCCCGTCCAGCGTGGCCAGCGGGCCGCGCAGGAAGCGGCGCCGCAGCATGTCGGCCAGCTGGGCGGTCGCGATCTGGGCGATCAGGCCGCCGATGATCGCTCCCACCAGCGCCGCCACCGGCTGCCAGCTCTCGCGAGCACCGGCCGAGAGCGCGTGGGGGCCGATCCGCGAGCCGATCAGCGCTCCCAGCGCGAACCCGCCCAGCGCCAGCGCCTGTCCGACCAGGCCGCGACGGAAGCCGACCGCGGCCGACACCGCGACCCAGACGATCACCAGGATGTCGATCCGCGTCACCCGCGTAGTATCGGCAATCTGCACGCGTGTGCGACACTTCGAGCGTGGATGTAATCACCATCGAGTCGACGCCGAAGCTCAAGCGGCCAACGCTGGTGGCGGCCTTCCAGGGATGGAACGACGCCGGCGGTGCGGCCAGCCTGGCCGCCGGGTACCTGCGCGCGGTCACCGACGCCGAGCGGTTCGCGGTGATCGATCCCGACCCCTTCATCGACTACCAGCAGACGCGTCCCACCGTGACGCTCTTGGATGGGCAGGTGCGGCGGGTGGAGTGGCCCGAGACCGAGCTGCTTGCCGCCGAGCCGCACGACATCGTGATCGTGATCGGCCCCGAGCCGAACATGCGCTGGCGCGCCTACGCGGATGCGATCTGCGACGTGGCGCGCAAGCTGCGGGTCGAGCTGGTGGTGACGCTGGGGGCGCTGTTGGCCGACACCCCTCACACCCGCCCGGTGCCGGTCTCGTCCACCGCATCCGACGAGGAGCTGATCGCCCGGCTCGGCCTGACGCGATCGAACTACGAGGGCCCCACCGGCATCGTCGGCGTGCTGCATGATGCCTGCGCCAGGGCGCAGCTGCGGTCGGCCAGCCTGTGGGCGGCCACGCCCCACTACATCTCGGCCAACCCCAACCCGCGGGCGGCGGTCGCGCTGCTGGAGCGGCTGGCCGACCTGGTGGGTACGCCGCCGCCCAGCTCCGACCTCGTGCGCGCCGCCAGCGAGTACGCGGTGCGGGTCGCTGCGGCGGTGGCCGACGATCCCGAGCTGGGTGCCTACGTCGAGCAGCTGGAGTCGGCGGCCGACGTCGACGATCCGCCCACCGGCGAAGATCTCGCCAGGGACTTCGAGCGCTACCTGCGCGAGCAGGGCGGGGAGGAACCCGGTTGATGTCCGATCAGCCAACACCGCCGGCCTCGATCGACAGCACCGATCAGAGCTTCGCCCGCGACGTCATCGACCGGTCGCACGAGCTGCCGGTGGTCGTCGACTTCTGGGCCGAGTGGTGCGGGCCGTGCCGGCAGCTGACGCCGGTGCTGGAGCAGGCCGTCGCCGAGCTGGGCGGCCGGGTCGAGCTGGTCAAGGTCGACGTGGACGCGAACCCGCGCGTGGCGACCGAGTACCGCGTCCAGGGAATACCGGCCGTGAAGGCGTTTCGCGACGGCCGGATGGTCGACCAGTTCACCGGGGCGATGCCGCGGCTGTCGGTGGAGGCGTTCCTGCGCTCGCTGCTGCCGAGTGAGGCCGACCGGCTGGTCGAGCTGGGGGACGAGGCCTCGATCGCAAAGGCTCTCGAGCTGGAGCCGTCGCATCCCGGTGCGCTGGCTGCCAAGGCGCGCTTGGAACTGGCGGACGATGATGCCGCCGCGGCCGGGCTGGCGGCGATCGCCGAGGGGGACGTCGAACGGGGCCTGCAGCTGTTGCTGGACGCGATCCTGGCCGCCGACGGCGAGCTGCGCGACCGGCTGCGGCAGGTGATGGTGGGCGTGTTCACCGATCTCGGCCAGGACCACCCGCTGGCGGCACGCTACCGGCGCGAGCTGGCAAGCGCCCTCTACTGACGGCCCTTAGAAGCTCTAGCGGAATGCCTCGCGGCGCCTGGCGGCGTCACGCTGGCGCATGAGGCGATGTCGCGTCTTGCCCAGATGAACTCCGTATATGGGCTGCGACGCGCCATCGCCTCCTGCTGGCGTGCCATCCGCCATGCATCCACGATTCATTCCGCTAGAGCTTCTTACAGCTCCTCGCCGTCCCAGTAGTCGAGCGGCTCGATCCGGCCGATCACGCCCAGGCCCGAGATCGCGATCTTGCCCGAGCGCGGGTAGTAGCAGATGTCGTGCGGTTCGCGAGTGCCGTAGGCCAGCAATGCGATGCCGTCATCGCCGGCGGTGATGCTGTGCGCGACGGCGGTGCCGGGCGGTCGCGCGATCACGCTGCCCGGCCGCACCGGCAACGCCTCGTCGCCCAGAGTGACAACGCCGCTTCCCTCAAGCACCACGAACAGCTCCTCCTCGGCCGAGTGGCAGTGCGGCACGCAGGTCAGCACGCCAGGCGGCGAGGTGACGTGCTTGAGCCCGGTGCGGCTCGATCCGGCCGCGATGCCCAGGTCGCGCCGCACGCGGCCGCGACGGCTGTCGCCGGCGGGGACATCGGCCAGCGCCACCACGTTGCCGGGTCGCTCTCCGGCCGGGCTGAAATCGAACGCGCCGGCGGCGTCGTCCAGCTTGAACAGGTCGCGCAGCCCGGTCGACGCGACCACGGTCGGCCCTGCCCAGGCATGCTCGGCGCGGGGCAGGTAGCAGAGCTCGATCGGCACCCGCTGGCCGAAGGCGAGCACGTCCAGGCCCTGACCGCCGGCGCGCAGCGTGTGCGTCTCGGAGTTCGGCAGGTGCACGATCACGTCCCCGGCGCGCACCTCGCAGACAGCCTCGTCCTGCCACAGCAGGCCCCAGCCGTCCAGCACGTAGAAGATCTCTTCCTCGGCGCCATGCACGTGCGCGGGCGTCGAGCGGCGTCCCGGCTCGAGCCGGATCCTGTGCACTCCCACCTGGGAGCTGCCCGCGGCGCCGCCCAGGTCGAACCATGTGGCGTCGATGTCTCCCGCGGAGCGGCGGTAGCCCTCGACGTCATCCCAGTGCGTCACGTTCTCGATCATTGCTGGGAAAGCACCCCCTCCAGCAGCGCCCGCGCGTCGTCGCCGAACGGCGCCGCCGCCGACCGCGCCTCGTCGCAGTGCACCATCACCGACTCGGCGACCGCCGCGATCCGCCCGTCCGACAGGGCGGTGATCGTCTCGCGCGTCGTCACGCTGGACGACCCGATCCGCACAACCTCCACGCTGACGTCGATCTGGTCGTCGTCCTGCACCAGCCCGCTGCGGAAGTCGACCGACGTGT
>JAWVEC010000321.1:0-6421 GCA_033856975.1 Gaiellales bacterium | reverse complement strand
GATCCGGTGGTTCCTGACCGTCCGTCTGCTAGAGTCGGTTCGTGGTTCTCAGTCTCCCTAGCTGACCGGCCTGCGGCGTTTCGCCGCCCGAATTCTGCCGTCGTGCTCGTTTGGAGACTCACCTGTGACCACCGCACCAACAACTGCTATCCGCCGCCTCGCCGCCAGCCGGGCGATCGCCGTGACCGGCTACGAGGCAGGCTGGATCGCCCTCATGGTGGGGGTGTATGCGCGCACCCATTCGACGGTATGGATGTCGGCCGCACTGTTTCTGGCGATCGGTACGGCCGGCCTTGTCGCGCCGGTCGCGGGCGCGTTGGGCGATCGCTACGACCGCCGCCGGGTGATGATCGTGTCCGAGCTTGCGGCGGCGGTGTTCGCAGCTGCGATGGTGGTTGCTGACAGTCCAGCCCTGTTGGTCGCCCTCGCGGCGCTGGTGGGGTTGGCAGAGGCGCCCTTCATGCCCGCGTCGAGCGCCGCGGTGCCGAACCTGGTCGATGACCAGCGGCTGGCATGGGCGAACTCGACCCTGGCCGTCGGGAGGAACATCGGACAGCTGATGGGGCCGCTCTGCGGCGGGGTGCTGGCTGCCAGCGTCGGCGCCTCTGCCGTGTTCGGCATCACCGCCGTGGCGTTCCTGCTCGCCGCCGGCCTGGTTGCAAGCGTGTCTGGCCGTTTCAACGGCGACCGCTCGGAGCACGAGGGACCCGGGGAACTTCGTGCGGGGTTCGTCTTCGTGTGGCACTCGCCTGTGCTGCGCGGGATCACCGTGGCCTGGATGGCGCTGCTGTTCCTGCTGGGGCCTGTGCTGGTGGCCGAACTGCCGCTTGCCCACGAGTTCGGCCAGGGCGCAGCGGGGTACGGCGTGATCGTTGCCTGCTGGGGCGGCGGCGGGATCGTGGGGTCGTTTCTCGGTCGCATGACCGCCCGCCGAGCCGAAAGCGCGACCATGATCTGGGGCTGTGTGCTGATCGGCGCGGGATTTGCAACCGTCGCGGTGGCACCGGTGTTCGCCGTCGCCATGGCCGGGATGATCCTGGCCGGGGTCTCGGAGGGGTCGGTCAGCGTCGCAGAGCAGACGATCATTCAGCGCTGCACTCCCGACGCCGTACGCTCGCGCGTCAACTCCGCTTCCGAAGCAGCGGCAATGGTGGCATTCGCGCTGTCACTGCCAGCCGCCGGTTTCATCATCAACCTGCTGGGAGTCCGCGGCGCGTATGCCATGGCGGCTACCGGATGTGTGCTCGCAGCGGTGATCCTGGTACCAACGATGCGAGCAGCGCAGGCGACAACAGCTCCCGGCCGCAGCGAAGATCCTGTACCGGCATAGTTTCCCGCGGGAGACGGCGCTTCGTGCAGGGGCGGCTCTGGTCGCCCTGAATACGATTGTGTGGAGCTTCACGATGTTGAGGGGTATTCGGTTGTCTTTGCGGACGGTCGTCGACTCGGGAGGGTTGCTTGGATCGAGTACGGCTCGCGTTCTGACCAGCCGGATTCGCTCGTAGTCCGCCGCCGCATCTATCAGCGGCCACCGCTTGTCCGCGTGGCGGTCGAGATCGTGGCCGCCGTTGACCGCCGAGAGCACGCTGTGACACTCGATGTGGCATACGATCCCAGGCACTTTTTCCTGCGCCAGCCACTCTGACCAGGCCCCGACCACGCTGACTCAGGGCAGGCTCACCTCGGTGATGCGGGTGCCCCAGTTGCGTCTTCCGTCGGCCGTCTGGCTGGACAGCGGCGGTATGTACTCGTTGGCGAGCCAGACATGGTTCGTGCCCGCCTCGAGCGCAGCCCAACCGTAGTCGCCCCAGCGGGTGGCTTTCGGGTCGTACGGGCCTGTGCCGACGCCGGTCACGACGACCGGGCCGAAGTCCGAGCTTCCGGCCCCAAGCAGGGAGTAGCCCGTGCTCGGGTACGACGCGTGGCTGCTGACGGTGAAGCCGACGGCGGCGTTGCCGGCGGCGTCGGCTTGCAGCGCAGGGTAGGTGAGATCGTGCCCGCTCAGGCTGAGGTAGCCTTGCCGGGCAACACTCGCGTCGGCCACCGGACCGTTCGCCCCGGGCGTGACGGCGACGTCGAACCAGGCGATCGCTGCACGCGGCTTGGCCGCCCCGGGCGGCTGGAACGCGGTGCCGAGCTCGCCCCAAAGGTTGCCGCTCACGTACTCCACCTGCTGCATGCGGTCGTCGCCGGAATCCAGGCTGCGGCCGCCCTTCTCGCGTGCAGCCGGGGGCATCGAGTAGCTCTCCGAGTGAATGATCCGCACCGACAGGGACGGCTGGCCGCCACGGTCGACGCGGTCGACGTGGGTGAGCGCCCACACCGCCAGCCGGTTGTCCCCGGCGTTGACTGGATCGAGTGAGCTCATCATGTACTCCGCGCCGGCCGGGCCGTAGGTGAGCGCGGGCTGCACACCGAAGGCGACGTCCCCATCCACCCGCAGGCCGAGGTGTGCGAAGTGGGGCGTCGAGTCGCCCGCGACCAGGTCGCTCTTGGAGATCGCGTACAGCTGCGCACCGTTGAACACGGGCTCGTTGATCGAGAACTCGTCGGTGGTCACGTACAGGTTGTGGGCGTCGATGCCGATCCGCGGCTGGTCGCCGAAGCAGGGGCAGCCGTTGCCGCCGAGATCCGTGGTGTCGATGCGCACGTGGCGCCACGACGTGGTCGGGTCGCCCGAGGTGTTGACGGCGATGTCGAGGCGGCCGCGCGTGAACGTGTCGTTCAGGAACAGGATCGTCGCGAACCACGTGTTCGTCGCCGGGTCGTAGGTGCAGCGCGGGTCGCTCGTGAACTGCCGGAACCCGTCGCCGAAGGGTGCATTCACGTTCTGACCACGCGTCAGCGCTCTTCCATTGCTGCTGAACACCTGCCAGGCCGAGTTGACCATCTCGACCACATACCCGTTGCCGACACAGAGACCCTGGTCGGGCGGCTCGAACTCGGCGCCGAAGTTGGTGAGGCCGCTCTGTCGACTGCCGACCGCGTCGAAGCTCCGCAGCAGTCCGCTCGTGCCGGACGCAAGCCCGGTGAGCGTGCCGTGAGGCGCCGTGGCCGCAGCTCCCGCCACGTGAATCGTCCGCGCACCGCGCGGTGGCGCGTGTCGCTGGACGCCGGACGCCGATGCGCCGGTGACGGCCCAGAGGGCGACACAGATCGCGACCGCCAGCGCTCGTACGAGCCTGGACTGGATTCTCACGTACCCCCCGATCGCAGGTGAACGCTATGAAGCTACCACCAGCACGCGCATACGCAAGTGCCCGCCGTCATCTGCGAGCACCGGGCGGACTGAGAGAGCCACAAGCCGCCGCTGTATGCTCGACGCAGCCCGGAATGCCCCCGCCCATGTGACCGTCAGTGAGAGGACGTCCGATGACGAACGCAGATACCGCCACCGAGCTTCGCTTCGAGGCCCCGGACATGGGGTTTTACGAGCTTGACCCGGTCCACTTTCCGCGGCCGGTGACGCGCTACTGGACGGAGGTGCATCCCGCCGCCTTCAAGCGCGGCACGGGCGATTTCGCCCGCTACTACGGGATGCTTATCGATTCGCTGCAGATGGTGTACATCAACGGTTTCGCGTACAAGATCGTGCAACCGGTCGCCGACGATGAGGTGCCGGCGCGCTTCCAGCGCGCGACCGAGCTGATACAGGGGAAGCTGTGGCGGGAGCAGCTTCGCGACTGGGACGAGACGGTCAAGCCGAACTCGATCAAGGCGCACCGCGAGCTGCAGTCGGTCGATCCCGACCAGCTCTCGGACGACCAGCTGGTCGCGCATCTGACGCGTTGCCGCGACCACCACGCGTCGATGATCGCTCAGCACATGCGCTTCACGGCCTCGGCCGTGGTGCCGACGGGTGACTTTTTGGCGCACGTCGGCGACTGGACAGGCCTGCCGCCGGCTGAGCTGCTCGACCTGATGCGGGGGACGGCGCCCGTCTCGGCGGGTGCGTCCGCCCAGCTCGAGCGACTGATCGCCGCGCTGGCGGCGGATTCCCAGGCGCGGGCGCTGCTCGAATCGGAGGGCGACCCCGGCGATGTGCTGGAAGCCCTGCGCTCGCGCGAGGGCGATGCCGGTGCGGCCGTGTCCGAGTACCTCGACCTGGTCGGGTACCGCCTGCTGGACGGGTTCGACATCTCGGAGCCCTATGCGCTTGAGCTGCCCGACGTTCTGATCCGGGCGATCCGGGTTGCCGTGCAGGGCAGAGGCGACGAGGCGTCGGACGTCGAAGACCGGATCGCCGACGTCCGCGCCAAGGTGCCCGCCGAGCACCGAGACCAGTTCGAGGAGCTGCTCGGCGAGGCGCGGCTGACCTACAGGCTGCGGGACGAGCGAGGCGTCTTCAGCGACATCTGGGCCTCGGGGCTGATGCGCCGGGCGGTGCTCGCGGTCGGGCGCCGAGTCGCCGGCAAGGGCCGCATCCACGAGCCCGAGCATCTCATCGACGCAGGCTTCGACGAGATGTGCGCGCTGGTGTCGGGCGCCGATGGGCCGTCCGCTGACGAGCTCGCTGGGCGGTCCGCGTATCGGGCGTCGCACAGCTCGAAGTCGGCTCCACGCGTGCTGGGCGAGCCTCCGCCGCCGCCGCCCGACCCGGCCGGCCTGCCGCCCGACGTGGGGCGGGTGATGCGCGCCACCGGTGTCGCGCTCGGCCACCTGTTCGGCAGCTCCGACCTGGAGCACGGGGAGGACGTGCTGCGCGGGCTGGCGGCCAGCCGAGGCGTCTACGAAGGGCCGGCTCGGCGCATCTCCGGGCCAAGCGAGTTCGACCGGATCGTGAAGGGAGACGTGCTCGTCACGCCGTCCACGACCGAGGCCTTCAACATCCTGCTGCCGCTGCTGGGGGCGATCGTGACCGACAGCGGCGGTCTGCTCTCCCACTCGGCGATCGTCGCGCGCGAGTACGGCATCCCCGGTGTGGTCGGCACCCGCGAGGCGACCGAGCGGATCGCGGACGGGGCGCGCGTGCGCGTCGACGGTGATGCCGGCGAAGTGACGGTGCTGGGGTGAACGAGGCGGTACCGCTGGTGAAGGCCCGCGAGACGGCGCTGTTCGGTTCAAAAGCGGTCGGTCTGGGGCAGGCGGTGCGAGACGGGCTGCCCGTGCCGCCGGGGGTTGCCCTGTCCGGCCCGATCGTCGAGGCCGTGGCGGCGGGCAGCGAGCGCGCGATCAAGAAGGTGGCAAAGTCGGTGCGCACGCTGGACGGCCCGCTTGCCGTTCGATCGTCCGCCGTGGACGAGGACGGCGCCGAGGCCAGCTTCGCCGGTCAGCACCTGACGCTGCTGAACGTCCCGTCCACCGAGCAACTGGCCTCGGCCGTGAGCGAGATCTGGTGGTCGGCGAACTCCGACTCGGCGATCAGCTATCGCCAGCGCGTCGGGCTGTTCACCCGGCCCAGCGTCGGCGTCGTCGTTCAATCGCTGCTCGAACCCGACACCGCCGGCGTGATGTTCACGACCAACCCGGTCACGGGGGCGGACGAACGGATGATCGAGGCCAGCTGGGGTCTCGGCGAAGCGGTGGTGGCCGGCCAGGTGATTCCGGACAACTACCGCGTCCAGCGGTCGGGGGAGGTGCTCGAGCGGACGCCGGGACTGAAGAAGATCGCGATCCGCACGCTCCCCGAGGGCGGCACGTTCGAGCAGCAGGTTGCACCAGAGCTGGTCGAGCGGCTGTGCCTCGACGACGGCCAGCTGGCGGAGCTGAACCGGCTGGCCGATCGCTGTGAGCAGGTCTACGGCCAGGGGCGAGACATCGAGTGGGCGTTTGCCGATGGCACGCTGCATCTGCTGCAGTGCCGAGCGGTGACGCGGGTGGGGACGTGATGGCAGACTCGCTCGGTGCGCCGATCGAGGCGCTTCAGCGGGTGCCGCTGTTCGCCGACCTCGACCGACGCGAGGTCAAGCAGATCGCGCGCCTGTTCAAGCAGCGCCGCTTCCCAGCCGGCGAGACGGTCGTCCAGGAGGGCTCGGGCGGGGCCGCCTTCTACGTGATCGAGTCGGGTGAGGCAACGGTCGTCGTCGGCGGCGAGCAGTATCCGGATCTGAAGCCGGGCGACTACTTCGGTGAGATCGCTCTGATCGACGAGGGCGCGCGCATGGCGACGATCACCGCATCCACTGACCTCGTCTGTTACGGCCTCACGTTCTGGGACTTTCAACCGGTGGTGGAGCAGAACGGCGTGATCGGCTGGAAGCTGCTGCAGTCGATGGCGAAGATGTATCGCGACGCTCGCACGCGCTAGCCGCCACCGTCTTCGTCTATAAACCCTTGGCCCGCCCCGGAGGCGACCGCACTCCCGTCTAGCAGGGGGCGTGCAGAACCCGCTTTGGGTACCGCTGGTGCAGCGCCGTGACGGTGCGAAAGCCACGAAGGTACGTTCGGCTGAGGGACTTCCACTGACCGCAGGTGCGGCGAT
>JAWVEC010000320.1:0-10136 GCA_033856975.1 Gaiellales bacterium | reverse complement strand
GGGCGATCGGGACGTGTCTGGTCGATCGCGGCGCCCGACCACTCATCCATGTCCCGCCGGCGATGCATCCCTCTGCCCGATGGGTTGCCGGGCCAGGAGCGCAACCGTTTCCGGCATTGACCTGATTGAGGCGCACGTCCGCAGAGCCTCTCTCGCCGTCCGCAGCACCGCGACCCGCAGGGCAATGCGCAACGGGTACTCGTCGTCCGCGATCAGGGCGAGTTCGTGGCGGATCAGCTGATCGGCGAACTCGGGCTCGCCGTCCATGTGGTCGGTGTCCGGCCCGCCGTTGACCTCCGCCACGGCGAACAGCTCGCCGACCATCCGGTTGGCGGCCGTCTGCAGCCAGACCTGCATCCGCGGATCGGCGAGCATCTCGAACTCTCGCGTCCGTTCGTGGCTTCCCACGCTTTCCTCCGTCACATCTTGAAAGGAGACCAAGCTCTGGGGTCACGGGGCAGCGGCGAGCGAATGGGCCGCAGGCGACGATCATAGCGCGCCGAGAACGTGTCCGCCAGAAGGCGGACGACAATCAGCGCGCGCGGCGGCGCGGTGCGCCCGGGAACATGCGTGTCGGCGTGGTGGCCCTGCGGGCGATCGAGCTGCTGACCACCTCGGGCTGGTCGGCGGGCTCGACCGGCTTCGCCAGCGAGCGCTCGCGGGCTATCCGCGCCACCAGATCGACGACCGATCCCTCTCGAGCTTCATTCTGCGTCATCGTGTCCTCCTCCAGGTTCGTCCCCTCAGGATCAGCCACGGATGTATGGGATCTGTGACGCGGGCGTTCGGATAATCAGCGGCGATGGCTGCGACCGTTCGCCTGGTCGACCCGCGCCACCCACGGATCGTCGCCGTCCGGGCGCTGCCAGCCCTCCGCGAGCGCCTGATCAGCGTCGGCTCGGCCGGCCGCCGAGTCGAGGGCGATCAGCACGCCCCAGCCCGCGTCGTCGATCTCGACGCTTGCGACCACCAGCGCTCCCACCGAGCGGGTGGTGGGGCAGTCGCCGCCCGGCAGCGGCAGGTCGTCGCCCGCCACCGGCAGGCGCAGCACTTCTGCGCCGATCGCTGCATAGATGTAGCTGTCTGCTGGCACACAGTCCGCGTACCCCGGCGTCGCAGATCTCAACCCCACCGGTCAGCCGCGAAGCTCGCGCAGCGGCGAGCGCGGAGCCGGCTTCCAGTCCAGCAGGCGCCGTGCCCTCTCGCCGCTGATGCGATGGTCGCGGGTCAGGCCGTCGGCGGCATCGGCGCCGATCACGGCCGCCGCCTGCGCACGCGGCCACGACGCCGGCGGCGCGGCGAACCCGGCGCCCGCGGCGGCCGCGGTGGCCAGCTCGCGCACCCGCATCGGCTCGCCCACGGCTCCGTTCACCAGCGTCCCGGCCGCGGCCCGCTCCAGCGCCAGCACGTAGAGCAGCGCCAGGTCGTCCACATGCACCAGCGTCCAGTGGTTGGCACCGTCGCCCACGAACCGTGGCACGCCGCGTTCGGCCATCTCGCCAAACTGTCTCAGCGGCCCGCCGCCACGGCCATACACCATCGCCGGGCGGATTACGACCGAGCGCACCCCGGAGCCTGCGGCGGCCAGCACCTCTTGCTCCAGCGCCGGCCGCCAGGCGTAGAGCGCCACGGGGTCGGTGGCCGAATCCTCGTCCAGCAGCCGCCCTGGTGGCGCGTTCCCGTACACCCACACCCCGCTGGTGTAGACAAACGGCTTGCCGCTCCCCGACAGCTCTCGCGCGAAGGCGCGCACCGTTGCCTGCTCGGTCACCGCCATCTGCTCGTCCTGCGTGGCGGCCAGATGCACCACTCCGTCGCAGGACTCCGCGTGGCCGGCCAGCGCCTCCGGCCGGCTCAGATCTCCCCGCGCGATCTCACATCCCCGCTTGACCAGCGCCGCCTCGGCCTCGTCCGAGCGTGCGACGGCCACCACCACGTGGCCCGCGGCGGCGATCCTCTCGACCGCGGCTCCGCCGATGTACCCCGTCGCTCCGGTCAGCAGCACACGCACGGTCGGGAGTATCGCCGAGGTCAGGAGAACCGCAACCGCCGCGGGGTACCATCTCCGCGTGGACTACGTCTACTCACCGTACGTCAGCTCCCACTGGTGATCATTCGACCATGCCGCCCGTGTGGCGGCCGAGTACACCCGGGCCGGCGGAGGCGAGCGGCGCGCAGGCGGCCCGCGGGCGGCACTCCGGTTTTGGGTCGCCAGGAGACGGCGCTTGCTGCCGTAGGATGGGGGTGAGATGGTAGAATTTGGAGGGCGATCGGACAGATTGGCCGTCTGAGGGATTATCTGATAGGAGTCACGGTGTCGGAGTCGAGCAGACGGGGCGAGGTGGTCGCGACCAACGTCGGTGGCGAGCACTGGCTGGTGACGCTGAACGGCGAGCACGATCTCACCACCGCGGCCGACCTGCGCTCGCAGTTCGAGACGATCTTTCGCACCGCCACGACCGTGGTCATCGATCTCAGCAACGCCACCTTCATCGATTCATCCACGCTGTCGGCCCTGATCCACGCCGATCGGCTGGCGGAGGCCGGTGGCTGTGAGCAGCTCGGATTGGTGCTCGTCCAGGACAGCCCGCCGGATCGCCTGCTGAAGATGGCCGGCCTGCGGCGGACGTTCACGAGGTTCGCATCGGTCGAGCAGGCGTTCGGCTGGTTCGAGTCGTTCGGCCGGTCGCCCGCCACCGCGGCCGCCACGTCCCGCTGGAGCACACGAAAGCAGCGGATCGTCAAGAACGAGGAGACGTTCCGTGACTACAACAATCGCCGGATGCAGGCCGAGCCGATCGCCGCGACCGATGACGACGAGCTGATCCCGTTCGTCTGCGAGTGCGGCGACGGTGACTGCATCGAGGCGCTGATGCTCACCGCGGCCACCTTCTCCGAGGCTCACGCAGCACCGAACCTGTTCGTCGTCAAGCCGGGACACGTGTATCCCGACGTGGAGCGACTGGTCACGGAGGACGAGAACTACGCCATCGTCGAGAAGCACGCCTCGGCGCTGAATTCGTTACAGAACTGAGCCCTCGCCGACGCTTGACCGCGCCCGGCGGCGCGCTACCGTGGAGCTATGACCCGCCGCATCCACACCCGCTCGATGGTTCTCGCAGCTGCCCTGCTTGGCGTGGCGTCGATCGGCCTCGCTCCCGCCGGTGGGAGCGCTGCGGCCGGTTCGCCGCGACCGGCCGTCGCGATCGCGCCCACGCTGGCGCAGCTGGTCGGCCAGCGGATGCTGATCTCGTTCCAGGGAACGTCGCCTGACGCCGCACTGCTGTCGCGGATCCGGGCGGGACAGGTGGGAGGCGTGATCCTGTTCGGCTCGAACATCACCGGCGCCACGCAGCTCGCGAACCTGACCGCGAAGCTGCAGGCCGCCGCGCGAGCCGGTGGCCGGCCGCCGCTGCTGGTGGCGACCGACCAGGAGGGCGGGCTGGTGCGGCGGCTCTCGTGGGCGCCACCCAACTACTCGGCACAGCAGCTCGGCACCTACAGCGCGTCGAACGTCCAGACGGTCGGCCACAACACCGGCGTGGCGCTGCGCGCGGCCGGCGTCAACCTCGACCTCGCCCCGGTCGCCGACGTGCCACGCACGCCGTCGAACTTCATCCTCGCCCAGCACCGCGCCTTTGCCACCAACCGCTACACGGTCGCCAATGACGCCGCCGCCTTCGCTCTCGGGCTCGAGGCGGGTGGCGTCCAGGCGACCTACAAGCACTTCCCCGGCCTCGGCCGTGCGGGCGCCACCTCGACCGACGACGCGCTGGTCAAGATCACGGCCAACGCCAGTCAGATCAGCTATGACCTGCTGCCCTACCGGGTCGCCCTGACCCGGACGGTGCGGCCCGTGGTGATGCTCTCGACCGCGGTCTACCCGGCCTACTCGATCAAGGCCGCGGCCTGGTCGCCCAGGATCGCGGTGACGCTGCTTCGCACCGAGATCGGCTTCCACGGCGTCACCGTCACCGACTCGCTGACCTCGGCCGCCGCCGTGCGGGGCACCACGCCGATGGTGCTGGCCGTGCGCAGCGCCACCGTCGGCGTCGACCTGCTGCTGGTGACCGGCTCCGAGCTGACCTCGAAGGCGGCCTACGAAGCGGTGCTCGCCCAGGCGCGATCGGGCGCCATCCCGCTGGCCAACCTGAAGGCGTCCTACAACCGCATCCTGGCGCTGAAGTCGCGGTTGTAGCTGGTTGATTCCCTAATCAACCATCAGCGGATGCCCACCGGCAGCGCGTCGCCGTGGGCGGCGATCATCTCGTCGACCAGGGCGCAGATCGCCTCCGGAGACAACGTACCGGCGGCGTTGGGATCGAGCAGCGCGGCGTGGTACACATGCTCGCGGCTGCCGTCCAGTGCCGCCCGCACGGTCAGCTCGCACACGTTCAGGAACGTCCGGTTGAGGGCGGCCAGCTGCGGCGGCAGCGCTCCCACCGCCGTCGGCTGGACGCCGTTTCCGTCCACCAGGCACGGCACCTCGACACAGCAGCCCTGGGGCAGATTCGTGATCAGCCCGTCGTTTCGCACGTTGCCGTAGATCACACGCGGCTCGCCGGTCAGCATCGAGTGCACGATCAGCGCGGCGTACTCGAGGCTGCGCTCGATCTCGAACGGGCTGCCGGCTTCGAGCTTCGACCGCATCTGGTCGTAGAGGCGCAGGTTCTCCTCGCTGCGACGCACGTACTCGTCGACCGGAACGCGGAAACGCTCGATCATCTCGTCGCTGCGCAGGAAATAGGGCAGGTACTCGGACGAGTGCTCGCTCGACTCGGTCGGGAAGAGCCCGAACCGGCGATACATCTCGACCCGCACCCGCCGGCGCAGCTCGGGGTCGCGCTCGATCGCCTCGTCCAGCAGCGGATACAGATTCTCGCCGTCGCGCTCGAAGCGAAGGATCCAGGCCTGGTGGTTGACGCCCGCGCCCAGGTAGGTGACCTCCTCGTAGGGCACCCCGGCCAGCTCCGCCAGCTCCCGGGTCGTCCACTGCACCGAGTGGCAGAGGCCCACCACCTTGTCGATCGGCGAGCCTTCGTACATCGCCCAGCACAGCATCACCATCGGGTTGGTGTAGTTGAGCAGCCAGGCGTCGGGGCACAGCTCGGCCATGTCGCGGCCGATCCCCTGCATCACCGGGATCGTGCGCAGCGCCCGGAAGATGCCGCCCACGCCGAGCGTGTCGCCGATCGTCTGACGCAGGCCGTGGCGGTTGGGGATCTCGAAGTCGATAAGCGTGGCGGCGTGGCCGCCGACCTGGATCATGTTGATCACATGGTCGCAGCCCGCCAGCGCGCCGCGCCGGTCGAGGTGCGTCTCGATGATGGCGTGTGCCCCCACCTCGCGGTTCGTCCAGCGCGCCATCGCCTCCGCCGACTGCAGCCGCTCGCGATCGATGTCGTGCAGTGCGATCGTGGCGTCGCCCAGCTCGGGGAAGCTGAGCAGGTCGGCCAGCAGATCCTTGGTGAACTCGACGCTGCCCGCCCCGATGAATGCGATCCGGGTCATGGTGTCCTCTCGATGTATTCCAACATGTCGTCCGCGGCTGTCACGATGTCCGCGCGCCGCTGTGCTCGTCGAACAGGTGCAGGTCAGACTCGGCGACGGCCAGCTCCAGCCGTTCGCCCGGGCTGACCTGGGCCGAGCCGGCCAGGCGGGCGACGACCGTCGTACCCGCCGCCTGACCGTGCACGTACACGTCGCTTCCCAGCGGCTCGACCACCTCGGCGACCAGCTCCAGCGGCAGGCCGCCGGGCAGCTCGGAGCGAGGCTTCAGCGACTCCGACCGCACTCCGACCACGACCCCGGCCGGCCGGCCAAGCGCCGGGCCGGGCAGCACGTTCATGGCCGGACTGCCCACGAAGCGGGCCACGAACAGGTTGCAGGGCCGCCCGTACACCTGCTCGGGCGTCCCCACCTGCTGCAGCCGGCCGTGGTCGAGCACGGCGATCCGCTCGCCCAGCGTCATCGCCTCGACCTGGTCGTGGGTGACGTAGATCATGGTGGTGCCGACGCGTGCGTGCAGCTGCTTCAGCTCGGCCCGCAGCTCGGCTCGCAGCTTGGCGTCCAGGTTCGAGAGCGGCTCGTCCAGCAGGAACACGATCGGCTCGCGCGACAGCGCCCGCCCCATCGCCACCCGCTGTCGCTGCCCGCCCGAGAGCTGGGCCGGCCGGCGGTCGAGCAGCTCGGTCAGGCCCAGCATCTCGCTCACCTCGGCCACCCGGCTCTTCACCTGCTGCCGGGGCAAGTGGCGGCGCTGGAGCGGGAAGGCCAGGTTCTTTCGCACCGTCATGTGCGGGTAGAGCGCGTAGCTCTGGAACACCATCGCCACGTCGCGGGCGGCCGGTGAGACGCCGGCCACGTCGCGGTCGCCGATCAGGATCCGGCCCTCGCTGGGGTCGTCCAGGCCGGCCACCATCCGAAGCGCGGTCGACTTGCCGCATCCCGACGGCCCGACCAGCACCATCAGCTCTCCGTCTGCGATCTCGAGCGTCAGCGCATCGACCGCCACGGCGCCGCCGGGGAAGCGCTTGGTGAGGTTGTCGAACAGCACTCCTGCCACAACAGACCTAGCCTTTCACGCCTGTTGCGGCCAGCGACTGCACGATCCAGCGCTGGGCGACCACGAACACGATCAGCATCGGCGCCAGCGCCATCATGTTGCCCGCCATCAGCAGCGGCCACTTGGTGTCGTGCGCTCCCTGGAACGAGGCCAGGCCCAGCTGCACCGTGTACTCGTTGGTGGAGGACATCACGATCAGCGGCCACAGGAAGTCGTTCCACGTCCACAGGAAGGTGACGATTCCGAGCGTCGCCAGCGCCGGCATCGAGAGCGGCAGCACGACCCGAAACAGCACGCCCAGCCGCGAGCAGCCGTCGATCCGGGCGGCCTCCTCGAGCTCGATCGGCAGCGTGCGGAAGAACTGCCGTAGCAGGAAGATGCCAAACGGCGTCACCAGGTTGGGCAGGATCAGCGCGCCCAGCGAGTTGACCAGCCCCAGGTCGTGCACGATCAGGAAGGTCGGGATCATGGTCACCTGGAACGGCACCATCAAGGTCGCCAGCAGCGCAACGAACAGCACGTCACGGCCGAAGAAGCGCAGCCGCGCGAAGGCGTAGCCGGCCAGGCTGCAGAACAACAGGTTGCCGGCCACCGAGGCCAGCGTGACGATCGTGCTGTTCAGGAAGAAGCGGCCGAACGGCGCGGCGTCGAGCGCGTCGGGGTAGTTGCGCCAGTGGATGCCGGCGGGGATCAGATGGGGCGGAAAGTGGCGCGTCTCGGACAGCGTCTCGATCGATGTGATCAGCATCCACGCCAGCGGCAGCAGCATCACCAGCGAGAGCGGCAGCAGCACCAGGTGGCGAGGGCTGAAGGGGAGGCGCAGCGAGTGCCTGTTCATGAGGTGTAGTAGACGCTCCTCCGCCCGATCCACAGCTGCACCAGCGAGAGCACCAGCGTGGCGAGAAACAGCACGTAGGCGATGGCGGCGGCGTAGCCGGCATGGAAGAAGACGAAGGCCTGGTTGAACAGCTCGTAGACCAGCACCGTGGTCGCCTGCAGGGGCCCGCCCCGGGTGGTGACGTAGATCTCGTCGAACACCTGCAGCGCGTTGATCGTCGACCACACGATCAGAAACAGCGTTGCCGGAGAAAGCAACGGCAGCGTGATACGGCGGAAGGTCGCCCACCGCCCCGAGCCGTCCAGCTTCGCCGCCTCCATCAGGTCGTTCGGGATGCCCTGGAGCGCGGCCATGAAGATGATCACGTCAAATCCCAGCCAGCCCCACACCGTCATCGCCACGATCGAGTACAGCGCCTGGTCGGGGTCTTGGAAGAAGCCGTACGGCCCCAGCCCGACCTCGCCCAGCAGGTAGTTGGCGACGCCGTAGGTGGGCTCGAGCAGCCAGTTGAAGATGATTCCGGTGGCCACGGTCGAGGTCGCAACCGGCACGAACACCGCCGTTCGGTAGAAGCGCGCGAACCGGATCCGCGCGTGCAGCAGCATTGCCACGGCCAGCGATCCCGCCACCGAGATCGGCACGAACAGCATCGTGTACACCAGCGTGCGGCGCACCGAGTCGCGGAACACGGGGTCGTTGTTCAACAGCCGGTAGTTGTCCAGCCCCGCCCAGGTGGGCGGCGTCAACAGGTCGTTGTGCTGGAACGAGAGCAGCAGCGACCAGCCGATCGGCACGATCCCGAACAGGCCGATCAGCACCACCGCGGGCAGTACGAACAGCCAGCCGGCGACATGTTCTGAGCGCAGCAGCCGGGCGATCACTGCCCCTGGGCGAGGATCTGGTCGACCTGCTGAGCGGCGCTGTCGAGCGCGTCCTTGGGTGACGCCTTGCCCAGCAGCACGGCCTGGATGGCCTGGCCCATGGCCTGCGAGATCTCGCTGTAGCTCGCGATCACCGGCCGCGCCTTGACCGCGTTCTGCTCGTTGTCGACGAAGGCAGCGACGCCGGGATACTTCGTGACGTAGGCCTGGTAGCTGGGCAGCGTCGTCTGCGACGCCCGGATCGGCAGGTCACCGGTCGCCACCGACCACCGCATCGCCTCCGGCGCGGAGGTGAACCAGCTGAGGAACGTCCAAGCCGCCTTCTGGCGCTCGCTGCCGTTGTCGAACAGCACCCACTGGTCGGGGCCGGAGATCGTCTGGTGGTTCTGGTCGCCGGGCAGCACCTGCACGCCGTAGTTGACGTCCGGGAAGCCGGACAGGTCCCACGGCCCCGTGAACAGCATCCCGATCTTGTTCGAGTTGAACAGGTTGGCGTAGTTGCCGTTGCCGTTGTCCAGGTAGACGGAGTGGTCGACGGTCGCCATCTGCTGGAGCAGCGTGGCCGCGCGCACGCCGGCATCGGAGTTGAAGGCCGCGTGCGTACCGTCCGGCGTCAGGATGTCGCCGCCGGCCTGCCACAGCAGCGCGTCGAATCGCCACACGGTGTCCTCGCTGGCGTCCGCCACGTACGCCCAGCCGAACTGCTTGGCGGACGCGTTCGTCAGCTTGAGCGCCGCCGCCCGCAGGTCGGCCCACGTCCAGTCGGCGGTCGGGTACGCGATGCCGGCCTGGTCGAACAGCTTCTTGTTGTAGACCAGGGCGAGGTTGTCGACCAGCGCCGGCACGCCCACGATCTTGTCGCCGACCTGCACGGCCTGGCGCTCGGCCAGCCAGAAGTCGTCCCACTTGGTGGCGGGCTGTTTGGTCAGCGAGGTCAGGTCGACGGCCGTTGAGCTGCGCGAGATGTTGGCCGCCCACGAGCCGTACAGGTAGGCGATGTCGGGGTAGGAGCCGCCGCGGATCGCAGTCAGCACCTTCTGCAGCGCGTAGTCGGCGTTGCCGTAGTTCTGCACCGTGACGTGGATGTCGGGATGAGTCGCGTTGAAACGGGCGGCGGCATCCTTGATCGCCTTGCCCTCGACGTCCTCGTAGCCGTGCCAGACGACCACATTGACCGGGCCCGAGCTCGACGACGAGCCGCCGCCACAGCCGCCGGCCGCGACGACGAGGGTCAGCAGGGCGGCGAGCGCGAGCAATCGTTTCATGAGGGATCCACCGATCGGGTGTGGGGGCAGAGTGGTCTAAGTCGAGCCGGCACAAGCCGAGCATTCCTGCTCGATTGCGCCCATGTCGGGCGACTTTATGCCCCAATCGCGCAGAAATCAATGCGCATTCGTGCACATTGACGTAAGCTGGCGCCGATGAGACAGCCCGATCGCCTCGGCAGGATCCTCGAGCAGCTCTCGTCCACCGGTTCGGTGGCGGTGGCCGAGCTGTCGGGCGAGCTGGGCGTCTCGTCGGCGACCGTGCGGCGCGACCTGGCGCTGCTCGAGGATCAGCGGCTGCTGGCACGCGCACACGGCGGCGCGGTCGCTCTCGGCGTGCTGTACGAGCTTCCGCTGCGCTACCGCGGCACGCGCCACCACGAGGAGAAGGCACGGATCGCGGTGGCGGCGGTCGAGCGTGTGCCCGAGGGGGTCGCGGTCGGCATGACCGGCGGCACCACCACCACCGAGGTGGCACGCCGGCTGTCCGACCGCTCGCAGCTCACGGTCGTCACCAACTCGCTCAACATCGCCTCCGAGCTGGCCGTGCGCCCGAACCTGAAGCTGGTGGTCACCGGCGGCGTCGC
>JAWVEC010000319.1:0-3941 GCA_033856975.1 Gaiellales bacterium | reverse complement strand
AAGCCGGCCGGCGTGGTGACCACCGCCAAGGACACGCACGGCCGTCGCACGGTGCTCGACCTCGTGGACTCACAGCTGCGGCTGTTTCCGGTGGGCAGGCTCGACCGCGACACCACCGGCGCGCTGCTCCTGACCAACGACGGTGGGCTCGCCCACCTGCTGATGCATCCCAGCCATGAGGTCACCAAGACCTACCTGGCGAAGGTCACCGGCCGTCCCGATCAGGCGGCCATCGAGCGGCTGCGAAGCGGCATCCCGCTGGAGGACGGCCCCACCGCACCGGCCGAGGCCAGGTTGACCGCGGCCGACACGATCGAGCTCTCGATCCACGAGGGCCGAAACCGGCAGGTGCGGCGGATGTGCGAGGCGATCGGCCATCCCGTGCTACAGCTGCACCGGGCGCTGTACGCCGGACTGGCGGTGGATGACCTGGCGCCGGGCGAGTGGCGGCGGCTGACGGCCGATGAGGTGGCGGCGCTGCGCAACGTGGCGCACGCCACTTGACAGCTACCGTCTGACCGGTAATACTCCTCCCTTACACTTTCCTTACAAGTGGAAGGCTCGGAGGAGGATGGTGGGCGGAAGAACGGGCGCGGCAGACATGCCGCGCCCGTTTTCGTGCGCGGAATCAACCATCTACCCGCCGAAGCCCATCCGGAGGCGCATCTCCGCCAGCGTCTCGTTCGCCACCGAACGGGCGCGCTCGGCGCCCGCATCCAGGATCGATCGCATCGTCGTCTCGTCGGAGCGCAGCGCCAGGTAGCGCTCGCGCACCGGCCGCAGCATCTCGACCACCGCCTCCGCCACGTCGCCCTTGAACTGTCCGTACCCCGCACCGTCGTAGTCGGCCTCGATCTCGTCCTCGCTGCGGCCGCCGGCGATCGAGAGCAGCTGGATCAGGTTCGCGATCCCCTCTTTGCCTTCGCCGCGGCGAACCTCCCGGCCCGAGTCGGTCACGGCCGACCTGATCTTCTTGGCCACCACGTCCGGCGGATCCACCAGCAGCACCGTCCCCTGCGGCGTCCCCCGGGTGGTGGACATCTTGCTGGTCGGCAGCTGGAGGTCCATCACCCGGCCGCCGCTGGACGGGATCGAGGCCTCCGGAAGCGGAAACAGCTCGCCGAACCGGTGGTTGAACCGTTGCGCGATGTTGCGGGCCAGCTCGAGGTGCTGCCGCTGGTCGTCGCCCACCGGCACCCGGTTGGCCTTGTAGAGCAGGATGTCGGCGGCCTGTAGCACCGGGTAGGTGAAGAGATCGACGCTGACCGAGTCGCGGCCCTCGCTCTTCTCCTTGAACTGGGTCATACGCCCCAGCTCGCCGAGGGTGGCGACCGCTCCCAGCAGCCACGCGCCGTAGGGGTGGGCCTCGACATGGCTCTGCACGAAAAGGGTGCAACGTGAGGGATCGAGACCGGCGGCCAGCAGCGTGGCCGCCATGTCGAACGTGTTCTCGGACAGCTCCGCCGGGTCGTAGGGCACCGAGATCGAGTGCAGGTCGACGATGCAGTAGAACGCCTCGCCCAGGTCCTGATCGGTGACGTAGTGGCGGATCGCGCCGATGTAGTTGCCCAGATGTTTGGTGCCGGTCGGCTGGATGCCCGAGAAGACGCGTGTCATGAGCGCACGATGGTAGATGATGGCGGCGCGGCCAGGATCTCCTGGGATCCTGCCGACACGTGCCTCGATACACTGAACATGCCGATGGCACTCACCGAAGACACCTGGTCGCCCGCCGCCTGGCGGACACGTCCCGCCCTGCATCAGCCCGAGTGGCCGGTCGCCGCGACGGCCGAGCAGGTGACCGAGCGGCTGGCCTCGCTGCCGCCGCTGGTCTTCGCCGGAGAGGCCCGCCGGCTGCAGGACTCGCTGGCCGAGGTCGCGGCCGGCCGTGCCTTCCTGCTGCAGGCCGGCGACTGCGCGGAGTCGTTCCACGACTTCTCGGCCATCACGATCCGCGAGAAGCTCAAGATCATCCTGCAGATGGCGGCCATCCTGACCTACGGCTCGATGCTGCCGGTGGTCAAGCTGGGCCGCATCGCCGGCCAGTTCGCCAAGCCGCGCTCCTCGGCGACCGAGACGATCGACGGCGTCGAGCTGCCCAGCTTTCTCGGGCACATGGTGAACGGCGACGAGCCGACCGCCGAGGCGCGCGCCTTCGACCCCGACCGGATGCTGCAGGCCTACCACCAGTCGGCCTCGACGCTGAACCTGCTGCGCGCCTTCACCAAGGGCGGCTTCGCGGATCTGACCAAGGTGCACCTCTGGAACCAGGAGTTCGTGGCCTCGTCGCCGGAGGGCCGCCGCTACCAGGCGATCGCGTCCGAGATCGCACGCGCGCTGCGCTTCATGGCGGCCTGCGGGATCGATCTGGAGGGCGAGCGCAACCTGCACGAGGTGGACGTGTGGACGAGCCACGAGGGCCTGCTGCTCGACTACGAGCAGGGCCTCACCCGGCGCGACTCGCTGACCGGGCGCTGGTACGACTGCTCCGCGCACATGCTCTGGATCGGCGAGCGGACGCGCCAGCTGGACGGAGCCCATGTGGCCTTCTTCGCCGGCGTCAACAACCCGATCGGCGTCAAGCTCGGCCCCAGCGCGACGCCGCAGGACGTGGTCGGGCTGTGCGAGGCGCTGAATCCGGATCGCATCGCCGGCCGGCTGACGATGATCGCGCGGATGGGCGCAAGCCGGGTCGAGGAGCTGCTGCCGCCGCTGATCCGCGCCGCCCGTCAGGGCGAGCACCCGCTGGTGTGGGTCTGCGACCCGATGCACGCGAACGTGTTTCGCACCTCCTCCGGCTACAAGACCCGCCGCTTCGAGGACATCCTGGGCGAGATCCAAGGCTTCTTCGTCGCCTGTCTGGGAGAGGGCGCGTGGCCGGGCGGCGTGCACCTCGAGTTCACCGGCGAGCACGTCACCGAGTGTCTGGGCGGCTCGCAGGAGGTGCTCGAGGACCACCTCGACCACAACTACGCCACGCTCTGCGATCCCCGCCTCAACGCACGCCAGTCGCTCGACCTCGCCTTCCGCGTGGCCGAGCTGATGCGGACCGCGGAAGCAAACCGATGAGGATCGCGGTTGTCGGACTGGGCCTGATCGGAGGCTCGCTGGCGCTGGCCGCGTCCTCCCGCGGCGACCAGGTGGTGGGCTACGACCCCGACCCCGAGGCGGGCCGGATCGGGCTCGAGCGGGGCGCGATCATGCGCTTCGACGACTCGATCGCGGGCGCGCTGGACGGCGCCGAGCTGGCCTTCGTGTGCGGGCCGGTGGCGGAGCTGGCACCGCTCGCGCGGCAGGTGCTGGAGGCAGCCCCGGCCGGCTGCGCCGTGTCCGACGTGGGTTCGACCAAGGGCCGGCTGCTGGCCGCCCTGGGCACGCACCCGCAGTTCGTCGGCGGCCATCCGGTGTGCGGCTCCGAGGCGCGCGGGATCGCGAACGCGCGGCCCGAGCTGTTCGACGGCGCGACCTGGTTCCTGACTCCGGTGGCCGAGACCGATCCGGCAGCGCACCGCCGCCTGCATACGTTCGTGTCATCGCTGGGTGCGCGCCCGGTCGCGATCGCGCCGGAGGCGCACGACCGGCTGGTGGCGCTGACCAGCCACCTGCCGCACGCGCTGGCGAACGTGCTCGTCAACCAGGCCGGCGCCGGCAAGGTGGACGGCCACGATCCGCTGGCCGCGGTGGGTGGATCGTTCCGCGACATGACGCGCGTGGCGGGCGCCAACCCGCGCATCTGGGTCGACATCTTCCTCGACAACCGGGGCGCGCTGCTGGACGGGCTGCGTGACCACCAGCGGCGCGTCGAGGAGCTGGTGCGGGCGCTGGAGCGCGAGGATGCCGGCTTCGTGGCGCGCTGGATCGCGGAGGCGTCGGGCCATCGCCGACGGCTGCTCGGGGCGGCCTACCCGGCCCAGCCGGAGGAGCTGTACCGGGTGCGCGTG
>JAWVEC010000318.1:0-5018 GCA_033856975.1 Gaiellales bacterium | reverse complement strand
CCAGCATCGCCCCCAGAGCGTCGAAATCTGTGCTGTGATGGGAGGCGATCACCTCGGCCGGGCGCATTGCTGCAGCGTATTCGATCACCCGGTGGATGCCGGGCGCAGCTCGCGAAACCGCTCATCTCAATGGGCGTTCGCCGCCAGCGCGATCGCCTCGATCTCGACTCGCGCCCCGGCCGGGAGGGCGGCCACCTGCACCGTAGAGCGGGCCGGAGGGTGGCTGGTGAAGTGGGTCGCGTAGACCGCGTTCATCTCGGCGAACTCGCCCAGATCGGTCATGAAGACAGTCGTCTTGACGACGTCTGAAAGCCCGCAGCCCGCACCCGCCAGCACCGCGGCAAGGCTCTGCAGGACGCGCTCGGTCTGGGCGCCGATGTCGCCCTCCACGAGCGTGTTCGTGTCGGGATCGAGCGGCACCTGGCCGGCCGAGAACACGAACCCGCCGGCGGCGATGGCCTGGTTGTAGGGCGCTCCGGCGAACGGGCGCGGAGCTCCGTCGACGGCGATCACGGTCTTGCTCACTGTGGTGCTCCTTTGGTCAGGGACGGCTCGATCACCCGCTGGGCGCGGACCTCGGCCGAGCGGGCGTGTGCGGGGAGTCCCTCGGCGTGGGCGAGCGCAGCCAGCGGCGCCGCCAGCAGTGCCGCCGCGGGCGGGGTGATCTCGACCACCTCCTGGATGCGCATGAACACGGACGGCGCCAGTCCTGAGGAGAAGCGGCCGCGACCGCCGGTCGGCAGCACGTGGTTGGAACCGGCGATGTAGTCGCCGAACGCGGTACCGCTCATCTCGCCGATGAAGATCGCCCCCGCGTGCCGCACGCGGTCGAGCGCGGCCTGCGGATCGGCCACCATCAGCTGCAGGTGCTCGGGCGCGTAGGCGTTGACGAACTCGAACGCCGTGTCCCAGCTGTCGGCCTGCAGCAGGCTGATGCCCTCATCGCTGGTGAGCGCCCCGGCCACCTCGTCCAGCACCGCGCGGCCGGTCGAGATCAGCACCGAGTGCGATCCGGAGCCGTGCTCGGCCTGGGCGAGCAGATCCCACACGATCAGCTCGGCCGGCGCCGACTCGTCAGCGAGCACGATCAGCTCGCTGGGCCCGGCCAGCGACTCGATCCCGACCTCTCCGAACAGGCCGCGCTTGGCCTCCTCGACGTAGGCGTTGCCAGGGCCGACGACCACGTCGACGGGCCGGATAGTCTCTGTGCCGAGCGCCATCGCTGCCACCGCCTGGGCGCCGCCGATCGCGTACATCTCCTCGACTCCCAGCAGCGCGCATGCGGCGAGCGCCGCGCGGGCGGGCGCCCCGTCGCGGCCGGGTGGCGAGCAGACCGCGATCTCGCCCACGCCCGCCACCTGCGCCGGCACGATCGCCATCACGGCGCTGGACGGATACGCGGCCAGGCCGCCGGGCACGTACACGCCGACCCGGTCGACCGGCAGCGGCCGGGTGCTGACGATCTGGCCCTGGGGAAGCACCTGGCGGGTCGGCGCGGGCAGCGTCTCGGTCGCGGTCATGCGCAGGTTGGCGGCCAGCATCTCGAGCGCCTCGCGCACCTCCGCAGGCGTCTCTTCGAGCGCCCGCCGCAGCACGCCGGGCGCGAGCCGGGAGCGCTCCAGGTCGACCCCGTCCAGGCGGGCCGTCAGCCGTTGCACGGCGGCGTCGCCACCGGTCCGCACCATCGCCACGATGTCCGCAACGGCGCCGCGCACGCGCTCGCGGTCATCGGCCGTCGGGCGCAGGGAGCGGACCGTCTCGGCAATCGACTCGCTCGTGATCTGCAGCGGCTCCACTGCGCGCGATTCTAGCGAGACAGAGCTGTTCGCAGCGAGGCCCGGTGCGCGTGCCCGGCCGCGACCATCGCCGCCCGCGCCGGCAGCGTGACCAGGTTGCCGACGTCCTCCTCGCCGCCCATCAGCAGCGAGGGCAGGTACGTGAGCTGGGTTCCGGCGTCGAGATCGCCGAACCGTTCGCGCGCGACGATGGTCATGTGATCGCGCGGGCCGGCCGCGTTCGGCGCCAGCTCGCAGCACAGGAACTCGGCGAAGCCGTCCGCGATCGGCTCGGGCTCGAGCCGGCAGGCCTCGAGCCGGTACACGGTCGTGTCGGAGGTCAGCGGATCGTCGCCGGTGGCGTACGCGTACTGGTCGCCCCAGGCCGTCTCCCCGAAGCACCACCAGCCGTCCGCGCGTTCGGCCCACGCGTGCCGCCACGTGCCGGGCAGGTTCCAGCGCCGCATGTCCCGGGTTGCGCCGGGACCGATCCCGAACAGCCGGAAGTAGCCGCCGTAGGCGGTCAGGCCGTTGCTGAACGAGAGCAGCCTGGCGTGGTCGAGCGGCAGCACGGCGCCCCGCTCGGACAGCAGCGAAGCGGGAGCCAGCATGTCCGCCGGCGATCGCGTCTCGATCAGGCCGGCCCGAAGCAGCGCCGAGATGGCGCCGTCGATCATGCCTCGATCCGCTCGATGCTGGCGCCCAGCGCACGCAGCCGCTGGTCGATCCGCTCGTAGCCACGATCGATCTGGCCGATGTTGCCGATCCTGCTCTGCCCCTCGGCGCACAGGCTGGCCATCAGGAGCGCCATCCCGGCCCGGATGTCGGGGCTCTCCATGCGGTAGCCGTACAGCTTGCTGGGGCCGGTGACGACCGCGCGGTGCGGGTCGCAGAGGATGATGCGGGCGCCCATCGAGACCAGCTTGTCGGTGAACACGAGCCGGTTCTCGAACATCTTCTCGAAGATCAGCACGGTGCCGCGGGCCTGGGTCGCGACCGCCAGCGCGATCGAGGTCAGATCGGCCGGGAACATCGGCCAGGGGCCGTCGTCGATCTTGGGGATCTGGTCGTGGATGTCGTCCACGATCGCGAGCGTCTGGCCGGGCGGGACGCGGACGGCGGAGCCGTTGATCTCGATCTGCACTCCCAGCCGCGCGAACGCCAGCCGGATGGAGCGCAGGTGCTCGACCGCCGCATCCTCGATCACGATGTCACCGCCGGTCACGGCCGCCAGGCCGATGAAGGAGGCCACCTCGATGTGGTCGGGCCCAACGCGGTGGGTGCAGCCGCGCAGCTCCTTGGCGCCGTGCACGGTCAGCACGTTCGAGCCGATGCCCTCGATCGTGGCGCCCATCTTGCACAGCAGCTGGCAGAGGTCCTGCACGTGCGGCTCACAGGCGGCGTTCATGATCACGGTCGCCCCGGTCGCCCGGGCGGCCGCCATCAGTGCATTCTCGGTGCCGGTCACGCTGGCCTCGTCGAGGTGGATCTCGGCGCCCCGCAGCCCGCGCGGTGCGCGCAGCCGGTACTCGCGGTCGACCTCGACGTCGGCGCCCAGCGCGGCGAACGCCATCAGGTGGGTGTCGACCCGCCGACGGCCGATCACGTCGCCGCCGGGAGGCGGCACGTCGACCGAGCCGAACCGCGCCAGCAGCGGGCCGGCGAGCAGGATCGAGGCCCGGATGCGGGTGCACAGCTCGGGATCGAGCCGGGTGCCGGACACCTCGGCCGCCCACACCCGCACGGTGTTTCGGCCCAGCCACTCCACATCGACGCCGAGCGCGACGATCAGCTCGATCATCTCCTCGACGTCACGGATGCGGGGCACGTTCTCGATCGTGACCGGATCGGCCGTGAGCAGACAGGCGGCCAGGATCGGCAGCGCCGCATTCTTGTTGCCGGCGGGGGTCACGGTGCCCGAGAGGGGCCGCCCTCCCTCGATCAGGAATGCCTCCAACGTGCCCTCTCGTGTCGCGGTGAACATCGCCATCTAGGGTACCCCCATTCGCCCCAGATGCAGCAGGTTCCTGCTATTTTCGAAGCATGAGCGACGAACTGGTGCAGGATCGAGAGGCGGCATGGGCGCTGCTGACGGAGTGGACCCAGAGCGAGTCGCTGCGCCGACACGCGCTGGCGGTCGAAGCCTCGGTGCGGGCGTACGCCCGCAAGCTGGGCGAGAACGAGGCCGCCTGGGGCAACGTGGCGCTGCTGCACGACTTCGACTACGAGCGCCACCCGACGCTCGACAAGCACCCCCAGGACGGCGCGCCGGTGCTGCGCGAGAGGGGCTATCCGGAGTGGTTCATCCACGCCATCCTGTCGCACGGCGACCACCTGGGCATCGCCCGCGAGACGCCGCTCGAGCACACCCTCTACGGCTGCGACGAGGTGTCCGGCTTCGTCCACGCCTGCGGCCTGGTGCGGCCGGACGGCATCGCCACGCTCGAGGCCCGCTCGGTGCGAAAGAAGCTGAAGCAGGCCAGCTTCGCCAAGGGCGTCAACCGCGACGACGTGGTGCAGGGCGCCGAGCAGATGGGCGTCGACCTGGACGAGCACATCACGTTCGTGATCGAGGCGCTGCGGCCGATCGCCGGCAGCCTCGGCCTTCGCGGTTAGATCGCCCCGGGGAGCGCGGCGATCAGCCGCTCCACATCCTCGTCCGTCGTCCAGGCGCCGATCGAGACCCGCAGGTAGGGCGTGTCGGGGATGAACCGAACCAGCACGCCGCGCTCGGTCAGTGTGGCGACCAGTGCCGGCAGGTCGTCGGCGCCCTCGACCGAGACCGCGATCAGCGGTGCCCGATCCGGGCCGGGATCGTTCACGTGCACCCCGGGCACCGAGGCCAGCCGCGCCCGTGCCCGCTCGGCGTTCTGGCTGGTATGATCGAGCCAGGCCGCGCGCCCGCGGGGCCGCGACTCGACCCACTCGATGGCGGCGGCGACGCCGGCCAGCGTCACGGGATCGACGGATCCACCGTCGAACCGACCGGCGGTCGACTTGAACACGCCCACCTGACCCTGCTCGAGGCTGAGATAGCCCGAGACGGCCGGCCACAGCTGCTCGACGCGGCCCGGCGCGACCCACAGCCCGCCGCTCCCCTGCGGGCCGAGCAGCCACTTCTGTCCCGAGAAGGCGTAGAAGTCGGCGCCGCTGGCGGGAGCGTCGACCGCGATCGCGCCGGCCGACTGGGCGCCGTCCGCCAGCAGCATCGCGTCGTGCTCGCCGCAGGCCGCGGCCAGGGCG
>JAWVEC010000317.1:0-4713 GCA_033856975.1 Gaiellales bacterium | reverse complement strand
CGGTCGAGGCCCATGACGGCAGCCAGCTGACGGTGGCCGACGTGCCGGGGCTGCTGGAGGGCGCCAGCGAGGGGGTCGGCCTGGGCCACGAGTTCCTCGCCCACCTGGAACGGGCGCGCGTGCTGGTGCACATGGTGGAGGCCATCGACGATGCCGAGGACGTCCGCCAGCGGCGGGCGGCGATCAACCGCGAGCTGCTGCTGCACGGCGGCGGCCTGGCCGAGCGGCCCCAGATCCTGGTGCTGTCCAAGATCGACCTGATCGCTCCCGAGCGGCGGGACGACCTGACGCGGGAGTGCGGCGCCGACCTGGCCTGCTCGTCGGCCTCCGGCGACGGCATCCCCGAGCTGGTGGCGTTGCTGTTCGAGCGCGTCGGCGAGCTTCCCGTGCACGACGCCGTCGAGGCCGAGCAGACGCCGGAGCTGGCGGACTTCCTGGTCTACCGGCCGCGCCCGCCGGCTCGTCGCGAGTTCAAGATCCTGCGCGACTCCGGTGTGCTGCGGGTCGCGGGCCGCTCGATCGAGCGGCGGGCGGCCGAGCTGGATCCTGACAGCGCCCGCGACGTGGCGCTGCTGGCCAACGAGCTCGAGCGGCTGGGCGTCGAGGACGCGCTGCGAGCGGCCGGTGCCAAGCCCGGCGAGGAGATCCTGCTGGGCGCGCACAGCTTCACGTTCCGGCCGGTGGCGACGCGGGAGCCGACCGGGTGAGGGTGGGGGTGTTCGGCGGCGAGTTCGATCCGCCGCACCTGGCTCACGTCGCGGTCGTGCGGGCGGCCCGCAGCCAGCTCGCGCTCGACCGGGTGCTGGTGGTGCCGGCCGGCAGCCCGCCGCACCGCGATGCCTCAACGACGCCGGCCGAGACGCGTCTGCGGATGGCCGAGCTGGCCTTCGCCGACGAGCCGCGCGTCGAGGTGACGCCGATCGAGATCGACCGCGGCGGCACCAGCCACACCTTGGAGACGCTCCAGCAGCTCGAGCCGATGGGGGAGCTGTTCCTGATCCTGGGTGCCGATCAGCTGGCATCGTTTGCGACCTGGCGGGAGCCGGGCCGTATCCGCGAGCTGGCGACGCTGGTGGTGGCGCCACGGCCGGGTACGCCGATCGACGACTCGCAGGCGGTGGTGCTCGAGATGGCGCCGATCGACCTCTCCTCGACCGGCGTTCGCTCGGCGATCGGCGAGGGTGGCGGCGATGATCTGCTGCCGGCCGCTGTGCTTGCACTGATCCGCGCGGAGGGGCTGTACAGCGGGGCACCGTGCTAGGCTCCAAAACACGGAATGGTGGAGTTGACCAACTGACCACGAGTCTCGAACTCACACATCGCATCGCCGCTCTTGCGGCCGAGAAGCTGGCCGCGGACATCGTCATCCTCGACATGAGCGACGTGGTCACCTACACCGACTACTTCCTGATCTGCTCCGGCCGCACCGCGCGGCAGACCCAGTCCATCGCGTCCGAGATCCGCGAGTCGCTCAAGCGCGACGGCGTGCCCGCTCGCGGAGTTGACGGCGAGCGGCAGGGCGACTGGATTCTGCTCGACTTCCTGGACGTGGTCGTGCACGTGTTCACCCCGGACGCGCGCGCGTTCTACCGGCTCGAGTCGCTGTGGGGCGAGGTGCCCAGCGAGTCGTACGCGACGGGTGCCTGAGCCGAAGTTCACCGCGGCACAGGCGCAGGCGCTGCTGGACGAGGTGATCCGGGCGCTGGCCGAACGGCTGGTCGCCCTGCGTGCAGACTCCGAGCCGATGCGCCGCCGCTGGCAGCAGATGGTGATCGCGATCGGGTCCAACGGCGGCGGCCTCCAAAAGAGCGAGGCGGAGAGTCTGCGTGAAACGCTGGAGCGGGCGCAGGGAGAGGCCACCGAGATCCTGGACGAGATCCGATCGCACGGGGTGCAGGTGAAGGATCCCGATCGCGGGCTGCTCGACTTCCCGACCGTGATCGAGGGCCGGCCGGCGCTCTTGTGCTGGCAGGTGGGGGAGGAGCGGATCGAGTTCTGGCACACCGAGGAGGACGGGTTCGCGGGACGCAGGCCGATCGAGTGAGCGCCGGTGAGCACCTGACGGCCGCGCTGGAGGCCGAGCGCGAGGCGCACGAGACGCTGCTGCACGGCCGGCCGGCGGCGGGCATGTACGCCCGCGCCCGGGACGCCTACCTGGCGTCTCACGCCGCGTCGGGCGCCGAGAGCTGGGGCAGACTGATTGGCGCGCTCAAGATGGCGATCCTGGCCGGCGATGGCGTCGAGCCGGTCGCGCGCCGGGCGATCGCCGACACCGAACAGGCCAAGGGGGCCGCCGCCGGCTACGCGCGGGCGCTGGCGCAGGTGTCGCTGGGCGAGGTGCCGGACGTCTCGGCGATGCTTGCCCAGGGTGACGCGTTCGCTCGCACCGGGCGCGCGCTGGCCGCGCTCGCCGCCGCCGACCGCGCCGGCTACGCGGCGGCGGTGGGCGAGATCGTGGCCGACTTCACGGCCCGTGAGCAGCACCTCTCCGGCGTCGCCGTCGCGGACACCGCGCTCGTCCTGGAGCGGCTGGCCGAGCCGCGCGGACTGGTGGCGCGACCGGTGAGCCCGCTGCTTCCGCCCTCGGTATACTCCGACCCCGCGGGGCTATAGCTCAGTTGGGAGAGCGTCGCGCTGGCAGCGCGAAGGTCACCGGTTCGAGCCCGGTTAGCTCCATCGCGACGAGTCAGGTGGGTGCTAGGCGGCGGCGCACTGCGCGCAGCGGCCGGGCAGCGAGGCCAGCGCCTGGTCGTTGAGCTCGAATCCGACCGCCTCGGCGGCCTTGCGCACCGAGGCCAGGGCGCAGCCGTCGAGGGTTGAGACCGAGCCGCAGGATGCGCAGACGAGGTGGTGGTGATGCTCGCCGATGGCGCACATCAGGTAGACGGCCTCGCTGTCGCGTGTGCCGGCGTCCTCGATCAGGTCATCCTCGCGCCAGCGTTCGAGCGCGCGGTAGGCCGTGCTCAGTCCGAGGGCGGGCTGGAGCTTCTTCGCGGCCTGGTGCAGCTCTCGTGCGCTGAAGGCGTGATCGATCGATCGGGCAGCGTCCAGCAGGGCTTCCCGGTTACGCCGATTGCGGCCGTGGTCCATGGCTTCAGGGTAAACCAATCCGGCCGTGATATCAAGAACAGGATTGACAACCATTCTCAGTCTTTGCTACGCTCGTCTGCATGAAACGGGCATTCTTCGCGCTCTGCGCCCTGCTCGGCCTGCTAGTGGTCGGGCTGCTCGCGCTCGCTCTGCGTGGGTCGAGCTCCACCAACGGCGGCAAGCTGGACGTCGTCTCGGCCGAGAACGTCTACGGCGACATCGTCTCCCAGATCGGCGGCTCGCACGTGACGGTGACCTCGATCCTGTCCGACCCCAACGCCGACCCGCACCTCTTCGAGCCGGGCACCGCCAACGGCCTTGCGGTCTCAAAGGCCAAGCTGGTGATCCAGAACGGCGCCGGCTACGACGCCTTCATGCAGAAGCTCGAGGACTCCTCTCCCAGCTCGCATCGCATCGTCGTCACGATCGCAGACGTGCTCGATGTCCATGAAGCCAACGCCAACCCGCACCTGTGGTACGACGTCCCCAAGCTGAACCGGATCGCGCGGTCGATCGCCGCCGGCCTCGAGCGGGCCGATCCCAAGCGCCGCTCGGCCTACGAGGCCGGCCTGAGCCGCTTCGTGGCCAGCCTGCAGCCGCTGATCCGCGAGGTGGCGACCATCCGCGCCACCTACGGCGGCCAGCCCGTCGCCTACACCGAGCCGGTGCCCGGATACCTGCTCGACGCCGCCGGTCTGCGCAGTCTCACGCCCGAGCCATTCGCCCGGGCGATCGAGGGCGGCAGCGACCCCACGCCGCAGGCCGTCTCCCAGATGCTGGCGCTGTTCAGCCGGCACCGGGTCAAGGTGCTGCTCTACAACAGCCAGGCCGTCTCGCCCATCACCACCCAGATCAAGAGCGCCGCGCAGGCCGCCGGCATCCCCGTGGTCGGAGTCAGCGAGACGCTTCCCTCCGGGCTCAGCTTCCAGGGGTGGCAACTCGCCCAGGCCCAGGCCCTGCAGCGAGCTCTGGCCCAGTGACAGCCGCAGAGCCGGTCGTGGCCAAGGCCGAGCTGCTAACACTTCGCTTCGGATCGCGGACGCTGTGGGAGGACCTCAGCTTCGATCTCCATCAGGGCGAGTTCCTGGCCGTGCTGGGACCCAACGGCACCGGCAAGACCTCGCTGGTGCGGATCCTGCTCGGCCTGCTGGCACCCACCGGCGGCAGCGTCCACGTCGACGGCCGGCCGCCGTCCCAGGTGCGATCCAAGATCGGATACGTCCCCCAGCAACGGGCGTTTGACCCCGATCTGCCGCTGCGCGGCCGCGACCTCGTCCGCCTCGGCCTGAACGGCCACCGCTGGGGGATAGGCTTCCCCTCCAAGGCGGACGATGCACGCGTCACCAAGGCGCTCACCGAGGTCGACGCTCAGGACTACGCCGAGAGCCCGATCGGAAAGCTGTCCGGCGGCGAGCAGCAGCGCCTGCGGATCGCCCAGGCGCTCGTCTCGGAGCCCCGGCTGCTGCTGGCCGACGAGCCGCTGCTGTCACTCGACCTGGCGTCACAGCGGGTCGTGACCGGGCTGCTCGACCAGCACCGCCAACGCGCCGGCACGCCGGTCGTCTTCGTCACCCACGACATCAACCCGATCCTGCCCATGGTCGACCGCGTGCTCTACCTCGC
>JAWVEC010000316.1:0-6474 GCA_033856975.1 Gaiellales bacterium | reverse complement strand
CGCGGGCGGCCTCCAGGAAGATCGAAAGCTGCTCCTTGATCGCCTCCTGGCCGACGAACTCGGCCAGCTTCCGGGGGCGCAGCGTCTGGTCGAACTCGTCCTCGCCCTCGCCCAGCAGCGGATCGGGAATGCGGTCGGCGGACGCGGTCATGCCCGGGCTCCTCCGGCCAGCGCCATCTTCACGCGGTCACCGACCGGCAGACCGGAATCGACCCCGCGCAGTGCCGCCTCGGCCTCGGCCACCGACATGCCCAGCCCCACCAGCGCCTCGCGGGCGGCCGTGTGGTCGTCCGGCACCACGGGCTCGGCGGACCTGTCCGCCGCCGGCAGCGAGGCGACCTTGTCCTTGAGGTCGATCACGACCCGCTCCGCCGTCTTCATGCCGATGCCGCTGATGCTGGTGAACAGCGCATGGTCGGCGGTGGCGATGGCGCGCCGGATCTGGTCGGGCGCGTACCCCGAGACGATCGCCAGTGCCGCCTTCGGGCCGACCCCGCTGACGCCCAGCAGCAGCTCGAACAGCGCCCGCTCGGCGGTGTTGGCAAAGCCGAACAGCGTCAGCGCGTCCTCGCGCACGTGCAGGTGCGTGACCAGCGAGACCTCCTCGCCGTCGGGCACCGCCATCCGGATCGCCGACGAGGTGGCGGCGAGCAGGTAGCCGACGCCGCCCACGTCGAGCACGATCCGGCCCTCGCCCCGCTCCACGACCCGGCCCCGAAGCAGTGCGATCATCGTGCCGCCGCCTCAACCAGGTTCCGGCCGCGGCTGCGCACGGCGTGGCAGATCGCCACCGCCAGCGCGTCAGTGGCGTGATCGGAGACGTCGCCGAGGCCGGTGGAGAGCAGCGCGCCCACCATCCGTCGCACCTGCTGCTTGTCAGCGCGGCCGTATCCGCACACAGCGACCTTCACCTCGGCGGGGGGATACGCCGCCGTCGCCAGCCCGGCCAGCCCACAGGCGGCCAGCACGGCTCCTCGTGCCTGGCCGACGGTCAGGATGCTGCGCGGATTGGCGCCGACGTAGAGATCCTCCAGCGCGACCTCCTGTGGGGCGTGGACGTCGATCAGCAGCGCGACGCGGCGGTGGATCGCCGCCAGCCGCTCGGCCGGAGGCGTTCCGGCGGCGGTCTCGATCACGCCGTGCTCGATCGCCCGCATCGTCGATCCCTCGACGCTGATCACGCCGAACCCGGTCGAGGCCGTCCCAGGGTCGATTCCAAGCAGGTTCATGCAGCCGCAGTCTACCGTCCACAGCGGACGCGACCGAACGAGTGTTCCCGCCGCAGGCCCTGCGACCGAGCCGCCAAACAGCAACAATTCAGTCACAGCCCGGTCACACCCGAACGGGGAGTGTTTGACTCCAATAATTCCCTCGCGGAGGCGTTTCGCCCAACCATGCCGACGACCTGCAACGATTCGGTCACAGAAGCGTCAATCCCGCGCGGTGAGTGTTTGACTCCAATAATTGGGTGGCGGTTGATACGAGGGCGGCTCGTGGGACGGCTAGGTTGCGGTTGGTGGCTACCGTCTCGACTCGACGCTGGTGGCTGCGGCCGGTGCTGCGGCTGGCGGCCGTGTTCGCGGCCCTCGCGGCCGCCGTCGTGGCGTTGCGGGTCGCCCTGAGGGACGTCGATGCGCCCAGCGCGGGCAGCCTGATCACCGACTACGGCTATCTGGGCGTTGCGGCCGGCGCGTTCGGAGACAGCTTCGGCCTGCCCTCCTCGGGCGAGATCGTGCTGCTGCTCGCATCCGCCGCCGCCTCGACCGGGCACTTCAGCCTGCCGCTGGTGCTGGCGGTGGCCTGGGGCTGTGCCGTTCTCGGCGATGCCTGCGCGTACGCGATCGGGCGCGCCGCCGGTCCCGGGATCCTTCGCCGCTTCGGCGTGCACGACGACAGCTCCGTGCACGAGTTCATGCGCCGCTACGGGCTCCGAGCGGTGGTCGCGGGCCGGCTGGTGGCGGGCGTCCGCACCAAGCTTGCAATCGTGTCCGGCAGCACCGGCATGCCGTTTCACCGCTACGTCCTGGCCGACGGCATCGGCGCCGCTGTATGGGCCCTGTCGGTGGGGCTGCTGGGATACCTGTTCGCCGACTCCGCCGGCCGGCTGACGGCTCGCTTCTCAGACGCCGGCCACTGGCTCGGGCTGATCGCGATCGCGATCGTGGCGGTGGTCGCGGTGTGGCTGGGCGTGCGCTACGTGCTCGGCCAGCGGCCGACGGCAGAAGCCTCACATCGCTAGCCGGCGACTGCCTCCAGCACCGCGTCGGGGATGTCGAAGTTGGCGTACACGTCCTGCACGTCGTCATTGTCCTCGAGCGCATCGATCAGCTTCAGAAGCTTGCGGGCCGCATCCTCCTCCAGCGCAACGGTGTTCTTGGGAACCAGCGTCAGCTCGGCCGACGTGATCGTGAGCCCGCTCGCCTCGAGCGCATCGCGCACCGTCGCGAGCTCGGATGCGTCGGTCGTCACCTGCCAGACATCGCCATCCAGCGTGACGTCCTCCGCGCCGGCGTCCGCTGCCTTCAGCACCATCTCGTCCTCGTCCAGCCCGTCAGCGTCGATCAACACCACGCCCTTGCGCTCGAACTGCCAGGCCACCGAGCCCGGCGCCCCCAGGCTTGAGTTGTGCTTGCCGAAAATCGATCGCACGTCGGCCGCGGTGCGATTTCGGTTGTCGGTCAGCGCCTCGACGATGATCGCGACGCCCTCGGGGCCGTAGCCCTCGTAGACGATCGCATCGAACGCGTCGGAGCCCTCCGTGCCGCCCGCGCCGCGCTGGATCGCCCGCTCGATGTTGTCCTTGGGCATCGAGTACGACCGTGCCTTGGCCACCGCCGCGGCCAAAGCCGCGTTCGCGGTCGGGTCGGAGCCGCCCTCCTTGGCCGCCACGATGATCGCCCGCGACAGCTTCGTGAACAGCTTGCCGCGTTTGATGTCCTCGGCGCCCTTCTTGTGCTTGATCGTCGACCACTTGGAGTGCCCGCTCATGCCGCCACCTCCCTCGCCGACCGGGCGACCATCTCGGCGAAGCGCCGGTGCAGCCGGCGGTCGCCGGTCAGCTCCGGGTGAAAGGCGGAGACCAGCACACCATCCTGCTGGGCGGCGACCGCGTGGCCGTCGTGCTCGGCCAGCACCTCGACTCCCGCGCCCACCGACTCGATCCAGGGTGCCCGGATGAAGACGCCCGTGATCGGCTGTTGCTCGCCGGCCAGCGTGATCGGGGCCTCGAAGCTCGCCACCTGGCGGCCGAACGCGTTGCGCCGCACCTCGATGTCGATCAGCCCCAGGAACCGCTGGTCGGGCAGGCCGTCGACGGCATGGCGGGAGACGAGGATCATGCCGGCGCAGGTGCCGAACACCGGCGCGCCGGACGCCCGCAGATCGCGGATCGGCTGCTCGAGTCCGTAGGCCACCATCAGCTTGGACATCGTCGTCGACTCGCCGCCGGGAATCACAAGCCCGGCCAGGCCGCTCAGCTGATCGGCCCGCCGCACCTCGACCGGCTCCAGCCCCACGTCGGCGAGCGCCGTCCCGTGCTCGCGGAACGCGCCCTGCAGCGCGAGGACTCCGACCCTACCAGCCACGCGTCTGCAGCAGGCCGTCCTCGCCGAGCGTCGACATCTCGATGCCGGCCATCGGCTCGCCGAGGCCACTCGAGACCTCTGCCAGCACGGCGGGGTCGTTGAAGTGCGTGGTGGCCTTCACGATTGCGGACGCGCGTGATGCCGGGTCGCTGCTCTTGAAGATGCCCGATCCGACGAACACGCCGTCGGCTCCCAGCTGCATCATCATCGCCGCGTCGGCGGGCGTCGCCAGGCCTCCGGCCGTGAACGTGACCACCGGTAGCCGCCCGTTCTCGGCCACGAACCGCACCAGATCGTACGGCGCCTGGTGCTGCTTGGCGGCCGCGTACAGCTCGTTCTCGTCCATCGACTGCAGCCGCCGGATCTCGCCCAGGATCGACCGCATGTGCCGCGTCGCCTCGACCACGTTGCCGGTGCCCGCCTCGCCCTTGGAGCGGATCATGGCCGCGCCCTCGCTGATCCGGCGCAGCGCCTCGCCCAGGTTGGTGGCACCGCACACGAACGGCACCTTGAAGGCCCACTTGTTGATGTGGTTGGCCTCGTCGGCCGGCGTCAGCACCTCGGACTCGTCGATGTAGTCGACCTCCAGCGCCTCCAGGATCTGGGCCTCGACGAAGTGGCCGATACGAGCCTTCGCCATCACGGGGATCGTCACCGTCTGCTGGATCTCCCGGATGATGGTGGGGTCGGACATACGGGCGACGCCGCCATCGCGACGGATGTCGGAAGGCACCCGCTCCAGCGCCATCACCGCGCAGGCACCCGCATCCTCGGCGATCCGCGCCTGCTCGGCATTGGTCACGTCCATGATCACGCCGCCCTTGAGCATCTCGGCGAGACCGCTCTTGACTCGCATGGTTCCGGTTTCAGCCACTGCACGCCCCTCTTTCCCGAAGTTCTACGGGAATGATAGTGCAGCGCGGGGATTTGGCGGCCCGCTCAGGCGGACCGCTTGAGGCGATCGAGCCCGTCGGGATCGAGCACCCATACCAGCCGCTCGCGGACGTCGATCAGCCGCTCGTCGCGCAGCTCGTTCAGCACCTTGGTCAGCGTCTCGCGGCTGGTGCCGATCATCTCGGCCAGCTGCATGTGCGTGAACCGCTCGTCGATCCGGATGCCGCTGGGCGTGACGCGGCCGTAGCGGTCCATCAGGTCGAGCAGCTTGCCGGCCAACCGGGCCGGCACCGGGCGGAAGGCCAGCGACTCGATCTGGTCCTCGGCGTCCCGCAGCCGCTCGGCCAGGGATCGCATCAGGTTGATCGCGATCAGCGGGTGCTCGGCGATCACCCGTTCCAGCTCCGGCAGCCGCAGCATCCGCACCACGCAATCGGCCATCGCCTCGGCGTAGGCGTCGTGCATGGGCTGCTCGAGCACTGCGATCTGCCCGAACGATGCCCCCGGATCGAGCAGCGCCAGCGTCACCTGGCGGCCGTCGCTGGCGCTTCGGAACAGCCGCACACGGCCGCTCTCGATCAGGAACAGCGACTCGCCGCGATCGTAGGGCGAGTAGATCAGCTCACCCTTGCGGAAGTGGGCGACCGAGAACCGGTCGTCCATCTCAGCCAGGTCGTGGTCGTTCAGTCCCTCGAACAACTCGTGCTCGGCGCCGTCTGCGGTGACGTGGCTCACGATCTCCTCGTGATCGGGGTTACATCCCTTGTACGTCACAGACCCCGTGATGGTTTGACGCGAGCTCGTTCAGCATTGGAGCGCGATGAGAACCGGCCCGGCCGGTACCATGGCCTTTCGGCGCCCCGGGGGCGTAGCTCAGCGGTTAGAGCAGCCCGCTCATAACGGGTTGGTCGCTGGTTCGAATCCAGCCGCCCCCATCGCTCAGCGGAAGAAGCGCCGCTTGCGCGGTGATTCGCGCTGCTCCTCGAGCAGGTTGCGGATCAGCGAGAGATCGGCGCTGGGTGCCCGCTCGCCGCGCAGCAGCCGCTCCACCCGTCCGCGGCTTTCGTCGTCGAGATGGATGAACTGGCAGCCGTAGACCGAGCGATCGGCGATCGCGCTCGGCCGCACCGACGCCACCCGCACCTCGCCCTCGACCTCGTCCGAGAAGAACCGGCCATGAAACTGCAGCCGGTCGCCGATCCGCAGCACCCGGGAACTGGTGAAGCCGACGCCGGAGACCGAGATGTCCTGGATCGTGCCGTCGACCCGGTCGCCGTCCACCACCTGCTGGCAGTTGACGGCGATCAGCCAGGCGGCGCCGCCGGTGTGAAGGCGTGGGGCGAGCCGGCGAAAGGGGTCGAGCTGGCAGCGCTCGAGCCGCAGCCTGACCGATGCCGTATCCGGCGAGGCGATGGTGGCCTCGTCGATCACAAACCTCAGCGCCCACGGCTCCCCGTCCGGCGCGACCACCCGGGTGGTCAGCATCATTCCGACGGACACGGCAAACCGCGGCGCGAAGCCGTCGAGCCCATCCGGGCGCTCGCCGGTGACCGTCAGCGGCAGCTCGTTGCCATCGGGGTCGCGCAGCGCCACCTGTTCCGCTGCATGGAGGATACGCAGTGCGTCACCGGTCGAGATCTCGCTCATGGGCGGGTTATCGGCAGCAACGGTGACCGATGTATCAGTAGATGATGCGGTAGATCCCGGTCTGCGTCGCGAAGTAGAGCCATCCGCCGGGCCCGCTCGAGACGTCGATGATGCCACCGGACGCCTGGTAGGTGACCACGATCGAGCGAATCGCCGTGCCGGCCGCGTTGAGCGTGATCCGGCGCAGCGTGCCCGTGTTGTAGTCGCCGAGGTAGATCGAGCCCCGCAGCGCGACGATCGTGCCGCCATACCACCACGGGTCGGTGGGCGCGATCGTGGGTGTCCAGCGCTTCATCGGCGCCACCGGATAGCGACCGACGCCGTTGGTTCCGAAGACGTAGTAGGATCC
>JAWVEC010000315.1:0-3066 GCA_033856975.1 Gaiellales bacterium | reverse complement strand
AGGCCACCGCCGTGATCTCCTCGATGGCGACGCTGGCCAGGATGCTGATCCCGACCGGGATGCCTGCGTCCTCGGCGGCCTTGGCCACGGCGAGTTCGCCGGCCGGGTGGGCGATGCGGATGAAGCCGGCGGGCGTGGTGATCACCGGCATCGAGATTTCGCGGCCCAGTACCGTCGTGCGCAGTTCCCGGGGCTGGTGATCCTGGGCCACCTGCGCCCGGAAGCCGATCTCCTGGAAACCCTCGCGGTTGGCTCGTACCGTGCGGGACTCCTCCGTGCCACCCTCGATGAAGTCATAGACCGAGCTGGGCAGTTTGCGCTTGGCGATGCGCCGCGCGTGCTCGGTCGAGTTCAACGACAGGGGCCGGGGCACGACGGTAAGCCTAATAATGGTAATAATAGATTGTCAACGCGAGCACGACCGAGGAGCCCGAGTGTCAGACGTCGAGATCGAGACCCGCGAGAACGCCCTTTGGATCCGGTTGAACCGCCCGGAGCGACGCAATGCCTTCGACACCGCGATGGCCAATGCCATCGTCGAGGCGCTGGACGGCGCCGCCTCAGCACGCGCCGTGGTCATCACCGGCAACGGCGGCAGCTTCTGTGCCGGTGGCTCATTGGCCTCCCTGGCCGTGCCGACCACTGGGCAGATGCGCTCGCTCTATCACGGCTCGGTGCGGATGTTCGACGCCATCCGCAACTGTCCACGTCCGGTCATCGCGGCGATCCACGGTCCCGCCGCCGGCGGCGGCAACGAGCTGGTCGTCGCCTGCGACCTCGCGATCGCCACCCGCTCCTCGACGTTCGGCCAGACCGGCCCGCGCGTCGGCAGCGCCCCGGTCACGGGAGCGACGAACGTGCTCTCGGTGCAGATCGGCGAGAAGCGGGCGAAGGAGATGGCCTTCCTCTGCCGCCGGTATTCGGCCGAGCAGGCGCTCGAGCTGGGCTTGATCAACACGGTCGTCGAGGATGACGAGCTCGAGGCCACGGTCGATGCCTGGTGTGCCGAGATCGCCAAGCTGAGCCCGCGCTACCTGGAGATCACCAAGATCAGCTCGAACATCTGGTGGAACTCCGCGCGGGACTCGTTCCTGCAGGGCGTCGGCATGCTCACCCAGGCTGTCGGCAGCGACGACATGCTCGAGGGGGCCAACGCCTTCCTCGAGAAGCGCAAGCCGAGCTTCCCCGCACCGGAGTGAGCACTCAACCGGACTGAACCGGGGTGATGCCGGACTGAAGGGGCGGGTCAGCGCCCTTTCCAGACCGGCGGTCGCGTCTCCTTGAAGGCGCGGGCACCTTCCAGTGCGTCCTCGGAGGCGCGCACCGGCTCGCTGATCTCGCGCTGCCGGTCGAACGCCTCGTCGGCCGGCCAATCCACGCTCTCGACGAGCGTCTGCTTGGTGACGCGCAGCGCCAGCGGACTGTTGGCCGCGATGCCGGTGGCCAGGGCGAGGGCCTCGGTCAGGACAGCAGCCTTCGGAACGAGTCGGTTGACCAGGGCCACCTCGTGCGCGCGTTTGGCCGACACGTACTCGCCGGACAGCGCCCACTCCATCGCTACGTGGTACGGGATGCGCCGCGGCAGGCGCAGCAACCCGCCGGCGGCCGCGACCAGGCCGCGCTTGACCTCGGGCAGGCCGAAGATCGCGTCGTCCGCGGCCACGATCAGGTCGCAGGCCAGGACGATCTCGAACCCGCCCGCGATCGCCGGCCCGTTCACGGCGGCGATCAGCGGTTTCGTGGGGGGCTTCTCGACCAGCCCGGCGAAGCCGCGTTCCGGAGTCGACGGCCGCTCCCCGTCGAGGAATGCCTTGAGATCCATGCCGGCGCAGAACGAGGTGCCCGCGCCGGTGATGACGCCCGCGACGAGGTCATCACGCGCGTCCAACTCGTCCATCGCCGCGGCGATGTCGACCGCGGTCGCGTGATTGATGGCATTGCGCACGTGCGGGCGGTTGATGGTGACGATCTGCACTCCGCCGGACACCTCGACGAGGATGTTCGGCTCGTCCTGCTGCGCGGCGGTGGCGCCGGTCATCGGGGTGTCATCCGGCTGGCGCCGTCCAGCCGGATCACCTCACCGTTGATCATCGCGTTCTCGATCATGGCCATGGCCAGATGGGCGTACTCCTCCGGCCGGCCGAAGCGCGACGGGTGCGGCACGCCGTCCTCGAGCCCCTTGCGGACCTTGTCCGGCAGCCGGTTGAGGATCGGGGTGTCGAAGATGCCGGGCGCGATCGTGGCCACCCGGATCAGCCGGCGGGACAGGTCCCGGGCGGCGACGAGGGTCATGCCGACGACCCCAGCCTTGGACGAGGCGTAGGGAATCTGGCCGATTTGTCCCTCGTAGGCAGCGATGGACGCGGTCAGGATGCAGACCCCGCGCTCGCCGTCGACCGGCTCGTTGGCCGCCATCCGCGCCGCGGTCAGGCGCAGCATGTTGAACGTGCCGAACAGGTTGATCGTCACGATCTCGGTGTAGAGATCCCAGGAGCCGGGTGAGCCGTCCTTCTCGACGAGGCGCACGTTGCCACCGCGGCCGGCGCAGTGGACCAGCGCGCGGATCGGGGCCACGTTCTCCGCGAGGTCGAGCGCGGCGTTGACCGCGGTCTCGTCCCGCACGTCCGCCGGCGCGAACTGCGACAGGTCGCCCAGCTCCTTGGCCACCGTCTCGCCGGCAGAGGTCGGCAGGTCGATGATCACGACCGGGACCCCCCGCCCGATGAGCTCCTTCGCCGTTGCCAGCCCCAGGCCGGATGCGCCGCCGGTGATGACCGCCGAGCCGCCTGTCAGATCCATCGATGTACTCCTGTCGCGGATGGGGAAAGTGTGGGCCGACCGCCGTCAGCGAAGGATCTCGATGATGGTGGCGTTGGCCATGCCACCGGCCTCACACATGGTCTGCAGGCCGTACCGGCCACCGGTGGCCTCGAGGTGGTTGATCAGCGACGTCATCAGCCGGCATCCGGACGCGCCGAGTGGGTGGCCGAGTGCGATGCCGCCGCCGACCGGGTTTAGCTTCGCGAGGTCGTAGTCGAACTCGGCCTGCCAGGCCAGTGGCACCGA
>JAWVEC010000314.1:0-3898 GCA_033856975.1 Gaiellales bacterium | reverse complement strand
TCGCCCAGCTTGGGCGAGGTGAGCGCGGTCAGCGCCAGCAGGTTTGCCGACGAGCCGGAGTTGACCAGCAGCGCGTGGCGCTGGCCGGTGCGGAGGGCGAGGTCGCGCTCGAACACGCGCGCCTCGGGGCCGGCGGTGAGCCAGAAGTCGAGGCTGGTGCGGACGAGTTCGACCACCTCTTCGTGCCCGAACACGCGCCCCGATGCGGGCACGCGCGGGTTGGCGGGATCGAACGGGCGGGGCACGTGGGCGGCGGCGGCGTACTCGCCGACGAGCGCCAGGATGTTGTCGACGGACGGCTCAGGGGTCATTGCCACGCGTCATCGGCAGCCGTTTGGGTGAACTTGAGCATCACCCAAAAGCGGCACACGCCCCGTTTGCAAATGGGTCGGGCGGGTCGTCCAAGAGCACCGGCAGGCCGCGCTGCTCGGCGGCCGCGATCGCGTCGCTGCCGTGGCGGCAGAGTGCAACCCGGCCCGGCTCCAGCCGCTCGATGCCGTCGCTGAGCCGGTGCAGCAGGCCGCTCGCGCGCAGCCGGTCGGCCAGGGCGCGCGAGCCCTCACCGTCCAGCGCGACGGCGTCGAACGGCCAGCTGGGCGGAGTCAGCCCGGCGTCCCGTACCAGCGACTCGAACAGCGATCGGAACTCGGGCACCTCGGGTTGCAGCAGCGCCGCCCGTGCCGCCAGCTCGTATGCGGCGGGCCCTGCGGACAGCCGCCGGTGCCCGGCGGCGTCGAGCGCTCGCGCGCAGTTGGCCAGGCAGGCGGCAAGGAACGGCGCCCGGATGGCGTGCCAGCGCTCGGGGAAGGCCGGGTCGCGCATCGCGTGTTGGAGCGTGGCCGGCACGTCGCGAGCGAACGTCGCCGAGCGGGAGCCCTGGCTGGTTCCGTTGCCGTCGTGGCTGCGCCAGCTGACCAGCGGTTCGGCGACGTGAGCCACCGTCGTCCGCAGCGAGAGCCGCAGCCAGGCCAGCCAGTCGGCCGAGTAGGGGACGCGGACGTCGAATCCGCCCAGCGCGCGCAGGGCGTCGCAGCGGACGAGCGTCGACGGGCACGGCACGGTGTTGATAGGGGCGGCCTGCCCGAAGAACGCGGGCGCGGGGAACAGCCGGTGCTCGGCGCCCCAGCCGAGCATGCCGAACTCGTCGCCGGCCGCGTCGATCCTGCGCGCCGGCCCGAATACCAGCCCCGCCTGGGCCTCGTCCATCGCCGCCAGCTTGCGTTCCAGGTTGGCCGGTGCCATCACGTCGTCGGCGGCGAACGGCACGAACGCGTCGCAGCCGGTCCCGGCCAGGCCGCGGTTGAGGCTGCCGTAGTAGCCGAGGTCGCAGTCGTTCAGGACGTAGCTGACGCGGGGATCGCCGAGATAGCCGCGCGCGATGGCGGCCGATCGATCGCCTGACCGGTTGTCGTAGATGCGCAGCTCGAGCCGGCGATGCGTCTGGCCGAGCACGCTCTCGATCGCCTGACCGAGAAATCGCTCGCCGTCCCGCACGCCGATCACGACGCAGGCGCTCAGCTGGGATCCCATCGTGCCGCATATCGACACCGCTTTCGAGGCACTTGAGGGTCACTCTAAAGTGGTACCTGGCCGTGCCGATCTACAGCGCATGAGCGTGAAAGTCGTCCTGCTGTGCGGGGGCCAGGGCACCCGCATGCGCGAAGAGACCGAGTTTCGGCCCAAGCCGATGGTGGAGGTCGGAGGCCGCCCGCTGCTCTGGCACATCATGAAGGGCTACGCGCATCACGGCTTCGACGACTTCGTGCTCTGCCTCGGCTACCGGGGGCAGATGATCAAGCGCTACTTCCTCGATTACCAGCTGCTCAACTCCGATGTCACCTTCGACCTCGCGAGCGGCTCGGCGGAGTACACCGGGGTCAGCGACGACAGCTGGCGGGTGACCTGCGCCGACACCGGCGACAGCTCGATGACAGGCGCCCGCGTGAAGCGGATCGAGCCCTACCTGGGCGATGCCGACCTGGTGCTGGTGACCTACGGCGACGGCCTCGCGGACGTCGATCTCGCCCGGTTGGTCGAGTTCCACCGCTCGCATGGGCGGCTGGCGACCGTCACCGGCGTGCACGCTCCCGCCCGCTTCGGCGAGCTGGTCGCCGACGGCGGCTGGGTGCGCCAGTTCGCCGAGAAGCCGGCCGAGACGGGTTGGATCAACGGCGGGTTCTTCGTCTTCGACCGCAGCTTCTTCGCGCGGCTGTCGCCCGATCCCGGCTGCGTGCTCGAGCACGAGCCGCTGGAGCGGCTGGCTGCCGACGGTGAGCTGGCCGTCTACCACCATCAGGGCTACTGGCAGTGCGCGGACACGCTGCGCGACGTCGAGCTGCTGCGCGGCCTGTGGGACGCCGGCGAGGCGCCGTGGCGGGTGTGGGACGAGCGTCAGGCGCAGACGGCCGTCGACCCCGGTCGCCGCGCCGGCGACCTCGGCCTCAGCCCCGAAGCCAGGCTGCGAGCGGCCGCCGAGCAGGAGCGCGCGGCATGATCGAGGGCGTCGAGGTCTTCCCCCTGCGGCGGATCGTGGACGAGCGCGGATCGGTGATGCACATGCTGCGCGCCGACGCCGACCACTTCCAGGGCTTCGGCGAGATCTACTTCTCGACCGTCAACCCGGGTGCGATCAAGGGCTGGCACATCCATCGCGAGATGACACTCAACTACGCCTGCGTGGCCGGTATGGTGAAGCTCGTGATGTATGACGATCGTGACGGATCGCCCACAGCCGGGGTGCTGCAGGAGCTGTTCGTCGGAACCGAGAACTACGTCATGGTGCGGATCCCGCCCATGGTCTGGAACGGCGTCAAGGGGCTGGGAGGGTCGCCGGCCATGATCGCCAACTGCGCCAGCCATCCGCACGACCCGGACGAGATCTCGCGGCTCGATCCCTGCTCCGACCGGATCCCGTACGACTGGTCACTGAGGCACGGATGAGCGGTCCCCGCGGCGAGTGCGACCTCGCCGTCGTCGGCGCCGGCATCCTCGGCCTGGCCGTGGCCCGCGAGCTGCTCAGCCGCTACCCCGATCTCCAGCTACAGGTGCTCGAGCGCGAAGGCGCGATCGCCACCCACCAGACCGGCCACAACTCGGGCGTGATCCATCAGGGCGTCTACTACCAGCCGGGTTCGCTGAAGGCGGAGCTGTGCGTGACCGGCGCCCGTGAGCTGTTCGCCTACTGCGACGCGCGCGGCATCCCCGCGCCGCGCTGCGGCAAGGTGATCGTCGCCACCAGCCAGGCGGAGCTGCCGCGGCTGGACGAGCTGGAGCGGCGCGGGCGCGCGAACGGCGTGCCCGGCCTGCGCCGCATCGACCGCGACGAGCTGGCCGCGATCGAGCCGCATGCCGCCGGCGTGGCCGCGCTGCACTCGCCGCAGACCGGCATCGTCGACTTCGCACAGGTCGCATCGGCCTACGCCGCCGACGTGGAGGCGGCCGGCGGCACGATCACGACGGGGTGCGAGGTAACCGGCGTGTGGCCGGGCGAGGGACGCCTCCGGCTGCTGCACTCGCGCGGCGAGACGCGCGCCCGCCATGCCCTGTTCTGCGCGGGCGGCTGGTCGGACCGGCTGGCGGTTGCCGCCGGCGGCAGCCCCGATCCCCGCATCGTGCCGTTTCGCGGCGCCTACCTGCGGCTGCGGCCCGAGCGCCGGCATCTGGTGCGCGGCTTGATCTATCCCGTACCCGATCCGGAGCTGCCGTTCCTGGGCGTGCACCTGACCCGACACGTCAGCGGTGACGTGCTGGTCGGGCCGAGCGCGCTTCTGGCCGGTGCCCGTGACTCGTATCGCCTGCTGCGGCTGGCACCCAACGACCTCCTCTCGACGCTGACCTGGCCGGGCACCTACCGGATGGCGCGCCGCTTCTGGCGCACCGGCATCGACGAGCTGCGCCA
>JAWVEC010000313.1:0-15133 GCA_033856975.1 Gaiellales bacterium | reverse complement strand
GGGCGATCGTCTCGGCCAGCGACTCGCCGTCCACGAACTCCATCACGATGTAGGGCCGCTCGTCCTCGTCCTGGCCGACGTCGTAGACGTGGACGATGTTGACGTGGCTGAGGCCGGCCGCCATCCGCGCCTCGCGCAGGAAGCGGGCGCGGAACGACTCGTCGCCGGCCAGGTTGTCGGCCAGCAGCTTGATCGCCACGGCACGGCCCAGGTTTGCGTCGTGGCCGAGGTAGACCAGCGCCATGCCGCCGCGGCCGAGCACGCGGTCGATGCGGTAACGGCCGATGTCTGCGCGGACCGTGCTCAATCGCCCTCCCCGCCGCCGTGCTTGGGGTGATGGTGGTGGTGGTCGTGGCCGGGCGGCTTGGGCGGCTTGGGCGGCGTACAGGTGATCTGACCGGCCAGCGTCCTGGTCGACGAGAGCAATGGTGCCCGCAGCTCCGTCGGGATGTGGCCGTCAGCGATCGCGGTCGCCTCGGCCTGCTCGAGTTGGGTGACCTGAGACAGGGCGGCGCACTGGTCGTTTCGGCTCAGGCTCGCCTCCACCGCGCTCGCGCGGCCCACCAGTTGCTTGCCGAGCCAGTGCGGGATGCCATCCGCGGGCGTGCTCGAGCTGGCCTGCCCCCCGCCGCATGCGGTCAGGGAGAGGCATGCCAGCGGCACGGCCAAGAGCGCAAGGATGGGTCGAGGGTTCATCGCTTTCATCGGTGTGAATACCCGGCCTGGCCGATTGCGGAACATCGGCAGGGGCGTCCGGCTAGCGTCGCCCGCGCGCCCGGCGCCGCATCGCCAGCGGCACCGCGTACCATAGGCCGACCAGCATCAGCTCGACGCCACCGGCCACCACGACGCCCGATCGGTTGCTCTCGAGCACGATCGCCACCACCACGAACACGGCCAGGCTGATCGCAGCCGCCAGCATGAACGTGCCGGCGAGCACCGCCAGGTTGGCGAACCGCAGCAGCTGTTCCTTCTCGAACTCCCCGCGGCGGAATGTCAGCCGGTGGTAGGTGGTCGGCGCGATCAGCAGCGCCGTTGCCAAGGCAGCACACAGAAACGCGGCCAGGAAGACGCGCGACTGGAGGTGGCTGACCCGCGTCCACCCGCTGGCGAACGGCGCGGCGAACAGGAATGCGAACAGCACCTGGACGCCCGGGATGGCCACCCGGATCTCGTTCAGGATCTCGATCAGCTCGCGGTCGTCGCGCTGCTTCTCACTCTCCGAGCCGCCCTGATGCTCCTGCATGCTGCAATCCTACGACGTGGGCTTGGTGCTGGTGAAGTAGCGGCCCAGCTTGGCGTCCTGGGCGCACCTTTGGTAGGCCTGGCGCAGCTCGACCGCGCCCCAGGGGCGCACGTGCGCCCGGAGGCAGCGGGGCGCCGCCGGGCCGATCGCGACGCACAGCCAGTGGGCGGCGTTGGGGTCGCGCTGAAGGCAGACGGCGCGGCTGGCTCCGGCCTTGTGCGCGACCGTCGTCTGAAGATCGGCCTGGCCGATCCGGCTGTGATCCTTGACATACCACCACACCGCTCCGGCCAGAGCGGCGGCAACCATGACAACGCCGGCGAACAGGAGCACGCGCCTCATCGCGCAAAGAGTCCGCGAAACGCGACCCGCCGTCAAGTGGGCAGGTCGCCGCCGCTCGGTCGCGAACTCTCTGCCATGGATCGCAGCGCCGCCTTCGCCCTGACCGTCGCATCGAGCGCGGTGATCGCCGCTCAGGCGCCGATCAACTCACACCTCGGCCGCGCCGTGGGAACGTTCCAGGCGGCGTTCGTCTCGTTCGCGGTCGGCACGGTGGCGCTCGCGGTGGTGGTCTCGTTCGCCGGCGGGTTCGGCTCCATCGACCTCGGCGGCGTGCGCTGGTACTACCTGACGGGCGGCCTGCTGGGCGTCGTGTTCGTCTCGACGCTGCTGGTCACGGTGCGCTCGCTGGGCGCATCCGGCATCCTGGCGGCGGGCCTGGTGGGGCAGATGTCGGCCTCGGTGGCGATCGACCGCTTCGGCTGGCTGGGAGTCGAGCGCACGGCCGTGACGCCGTTTCGCATGGCGGGCATCGCGCTGGTCGCGGCCGGCGCCTGGCTGGTCATCCGGCCCTGATCCGACCAGCGGCCGCGACACCTTCGCACCACCTTCGCCACACCGCTCCCCGCCCGCAACAATTCTCACCCAAACCCCGACACAACTATTGGAGTCAAACACTCCCCGCGCGGTATTTCGCCGTTCGTGACCGAATCGTCACCGGTCGCCGGCCCGGTTGAGCCAAACCCCTCCCCGCGCCCAATTATTGGAGTCAAACACTCCCCGCGCGGGCGTGACCGAATTGTTGCGCGGCCGATGCTGAGTCACCGTGTGGCCGTGGGGAAGTCGTTACACAGCCGTTGCTAGACGGAGAGCAGGCGCTGGTAGGCGGCGACGTAGTCGTCCACCATCCGCTCCGGCGAGAAGCGCTCGGTTGCGCTGGCGCGGCACTCGCCCGGATCGAGCGTGACCGCCTGGGCGACCGCCTCCGCCAGCCCCTCCAGCGAGTCGACGACGATGCCGCTTCGGCCCTGCTCGATCACCTCCGGCACCGCCCCCTGACGGGTCGCGACCACCGGCGTGCCACAGGCCATCGACTCCACCATCACCAGCCCGAACGGCTCCGGCCACTGGATCGGGAACACCGTCGCGCGCGCGTTCTGCAGCAGCCGCACCTTCTCGTCGTGGGATACCTCGCCGACGTACTCGATGTTGCCGCCCAGATGCGGCTTGACATGCGCCTCGAAGTGCTGGCGCTCCTCGACGTCCTGCATCTTGCCGGCCAGGATCAGCGGCAGCCCCGTCTCGCGCGCGACCGCCACCGCGTGGTGCGCCCCCTTGTCGGGCGACATGCGACCGAGAAACAGCAGGTAGCCGTCGTTGCCGGCGTGGAACGGGTAGGCGTCCATCGCGATCGCGTTGTGGCAGGTCGCCAGCCAGTTGAGATCGGGCAGCGGCGTGCGCTGCGAATCCGACACCGAGATCAGTCCCACCGACGGGCTGACGGCGCCGATCAGCGAGTACACGTCGCCCGGCTCGCCCGTCAGCGGCCCGTGCACGGTGTGGCAGACGGGGGTCGCGACGGCCGCCCCGAGCGCGGCGCCGAGCGGCCCGGAGTGGTCGTTGATGACGTCGAACTCGGCGGATCGCGCATAGCAGGTCAACGCGTGGTGCAGGTCGGGCATCGAGAGCCCGATCCGCATGCTGGGAGGCTCGTCGTAGCTGGTCACGAGCCGCGCCTTGGTCTGCGAATCGCCGGCCGCGAACAGCGTCACGTGATGGCCCTGGTCGACCAGCCCGTCGGCCAGGATCGCCACCACCCACTCGATGCCGCCGTAGCGCAGCGGCGGCACCGCGAACCAGGCCGGGGCGATGATGCCGATCTTCATGTTCGAAGGCTACCCAATCCTCGATTCGCCCGATCACGAACCCGGAGTCAGCTTGAGCTCGCGCAGCCGGCGCAGATCGCCGTTGGGGTGGAACATTGCCAGCCACAGCTGCCTCTCGTGCACCGCGATCCAGACCACGTCATCGTTGGTGATCACGACCGGGCCGGTGATGCTGCCGTCGCGGGCATCGAGCCGGTCGAGCTCGCCCTGGCCGTCAAAGCGGTCGACCCACAGCCCGCCCGACAGCAGCTGGAGTGTGCCCGCTCCCGGGTAGGGCAGCGTGCGCACCACCTTGGCCACCTCGCCGCGCGGGTCGATCAACGTCAGGCGGTTGATCGGCAGGTTGGCGCGGTTGGTCGGGAAGCTCGAGACCCACACCGCGCTGGGCGAGGCCACGACGTGGTTCGAGTGCATGCCGGGCCCCAGCTGCTCGTGCAGCGGGATGCGCTGGTAGATGCCGGTCACCTGGTCGATCCGATACAGCGCCGTCTCGGCCAGCGCCCACAGCGAGCCGCCGGAGACGGTCACGTCCCACACGTGTCCGCTCAGCAGCACGCTGCGGTCGGCGGTCGAGCCATCGGCGCTGACGTGGACGAGGCGATCGATCAGAGGCACCCACACGCCGTCGCTCACCACCACGGGATTGCAGCTCGCAAACGGGTGGGTGGCGCAGGCCGAGGATGAGGCGATCACCAGCTTCCGGGTGACGTGCATCGTCACCGGGTCGAGTCGCAACAGCGTGGTCGTGGATCCCAGCCGGCTGCCGGCCAGCACCCACACAGCATCGTCTCCCACCGCCAGGCCGAGCGGGACGGCGTCAAGCGTCGCACGCCGGCCAAGCTGTCCGGTCGCGGTGTTCACGCGGGCGACGCGGCCGGCCGCGCCATGCCGGGGCTGCTGCGCAACAAACAGCCCAGCCGGTCCACCGGACAGCACCGCCCGTGCGCGGCCCAGGCTGATCACGGGACCCAGCTCGGCCTTCACGGGCGCCCGCTGCAGCCGCACGATCAGCGCCGAGCCGGAACCGGGCGCGCGCACCGCCAGGTACGCCCCTCCCAGCACCAGGGCGCCGATCACCAGCGCGATCAGCACGCGCATTGCGCCCCGCGATGCAGAGGTCATCGTGTTCCATCGTGCCAACACGTCCAGAGCATACGACCGATCGGGGGATCGGCGCAGGCGCGGGCGAAGCCGATAACCAGTGCATGAGGGGTCTGATGGCGATCGCCGGCGTGCTTTGCCTGGCCGTACTGGTTGCACCGGCCTGGAGCGACGCCTCCACCACTGCGACCGCGGTCGGAGTATCCGAGCGCGAGTGGCTGGTAGCCCTGGGCCGCCTGAAGGCGCCGCACGGCGCGATCACGTTCTCGGTCCACAACTACGGCCAGGACGATCACAACCTCGTCATCCGCAAGCTGGGACTCCAGTACGGATCGACCGGCCGGCTCGTCAGCGGCGGTCAGAAGACGCTGACGCTGACGCTCAAGCCGGGCGTCTACAACCTGTTCTGCTCGCTTCCCGGGCATCGCCAGATGGGCATGGCGGCGAAGCTGACCGTGACCTGAGCGAGAATCCGGCGATGCCCGACGCCGACCCGATCGCGCTGTTCCTGGAGTGGCTGGCCGCGGCCGAGGCACATGGCATCGAGCAGCCCGAGGCTATGGCGCTGGCAACGGCCACGCCGGATGGCCGGCCGTCCGCCCGGATGGTGCTGCTGCGGGGTGCCGACCGGCACGGCTTCCGCTTCTTCAGCAACCACGACAGCCGAAAGGGCGGCGAGCTGGCCGGGAACCCGGTGGCGGCGCTGCTCTTTCACTGGCAGTCGATCGGCCGGCAGGTGCGGATCGAGGGTGCGGTGTCGCGGCTTGCCGACGCCGAGTCGGACGCGTACTTCGCCTCACGTCCGCGTGACAGCCGGCTGAGCGCGTGGGCGAGCGACCAGAGCCGCCCGGTGGAGTCGCGCGACGAGCTGCTTGGGCGGCTGGAGAAGGCGCGGACGCGGTTTGCCGGCGACGAAGTGCCGCGCCCGCCGTACTGGGGCGGCTACCTGCTGGAGCCGTGCTCGATCGAGTTCTGGCAGCACGGCCCGCACCGGCTCCACGATCGCCGTCTCTACACGCTGTCCGGCGGCGGCTGGAGCAGCCGTCTGCTGGCGCCCTGACCCAATACCCCTCCAGGGGGCGGCGGCGGCGGGGACGGGGCGGCACGATGTGTCAGCCGCATCGACGTGCCGGATGACCGTGACGCGACCGGATGGTCGCGCGTGGCGGCAGCGGGGACACGTCCGGCAACGACGGGTGGGGTGGGCGCGCTCGGGGTGCGCCCACCCCACCGTCGCGCCATCACAGCGCCAGCTCGAGGTAGAGCGCGCCCTCGATCGGGTTCTCGGCGTAGGCGGCGATCTCGACGAAGCCGCGACGCTGGTAGAGCTCGACCGCGCGGCCCATCATCGGCGCGATCGTGTCCAGCCGCATGTGGCTGTGGCCGGCGGAGCGGGCGGCGGCGATGACGGCGTCGGTCAGCTGGGTGCCGGCACCGGTGCCGCGTGCCTCCGGCCGCACGTAGAGGCGCTTCATCTCGCACACGCCCGGCTCGAGCTGCCGCATCGCGACGCATCCCACCGGCTTGCCGCCGAGCGACGCCAGTAGGAGGGCACCCGACGGCGGTGCGTATCGACCCGGCAGCGTCGCCAGCTCCTGGTCGAAGCCCTGGAAGCAGAGGTCAAAGCCGAGCGACTCGGCGTACTCGCGAAACAGGCGATCCACCGCCTCCGCGTCGTCCGGCCAGCGTGCGGACTCGATCGTGATCATCGCCGAAGCGTAACCAGCGAGCATGCCCGAACGGGCTACGCTCTCGGCATGGTCACCGACCCCCTCAACGGCCGCTGCCTGTGCGGCGGCGTCCAGTTCGCGATCGACGGCACGCTCGGCGTCGCCGGCTACTGCCACTGCACACGCTGCCAGCGGCGGACAGGGACGGCCGCGTCGATCCAGGCTCGGATAGACGGCGACGCCCTCCGCTTCGTCTCCGGCGAACAGCTGCTGTCGGCCTATGACCCGGGCGACGGTGGCTTTGAGAAGCTGTTCTGCTCGGCGTGTGGCTCGGCGCTGTTCAGCCGCAATCCGAGCGACTCGCGTGAGATGAGCGTCCGGCTGGGCACCCTCGACGGCGATCCGGGCGTGTCCCCGAGCTACCGCCAGTACGTGGCGTACGCGGCGACGTGGGAGCCGGTGCCCGATGACGGCGTGCCGAGATACCCCGAGGCTCGCCCTCCCGCCGTGTAGAGCGCCGCACGCTCGCGTACTATCGAGGCGGACCGCCCGCGGGGGCGTAGCTCAGAGGATAGAGCAGGAGGTTTCTAACCTTCAGGCCGCAGGTTCGAATCCTGCCGCCCCCGCCTCACGAAACGCTTTCACCGCAGCCCTGTTCGGCACACGAGCGCCCGCTACCAGAGACGGTCGTGGTCGCCGCGGAGCCGATCCAGCAGTCCCCGCCAGCCGGATCGCCGCGGCGCCGCATCGGCGGAGGCGACCCGTCGCCTGACCATCGAAGATGGGCGCGCCGTCACGACGGCGGGCCGATGAACCTCCGGTAGGCCGCCACCCAGTTGGTCGCCTCCATGTGCTGAGCGACCGGCAGAGCGAGCTGGCCCGAGCAGACCAGCGCGTGCAGCCGGTTCTCGAGCGCATCCTTGGTGCGGGCGCCCCAGCGACCGGCGTACGGCTCCGGCCACAGGTTGGCGATCGCGTTCGAGCCCCCCAGCTCGAGCGAGATCAGGTGGTCGACCTCATGCGCGTAGGGAACGTGAACCACACGGTAGCGGCGGTAGACGGCGTCCGACTCCGAGCTGGGGACGTCGCGGACGGACGCGGAGTACCCCGCCACGCATATCCGCGACCGCGATACCGAGAGCACCACGCCCGGGGTCAGCGACCGCCGCGGCAGGTCGCCGCGGGGCACGCCGACGACGCTGACCGCGCGCCCAGCCGGCACGTGGTGTCGCTTCTTGTGGTGGTGGTGGTGGTGCTTCTTGACGTGGTGGTGATGTGTGGCCGGCGGCGCCGGATGGCCGTGCGTCGTCGAGGCTGACGACGCACAGGCCGAGGCCAGCATCGTCACCAGCAGCAGCCAGGGCAGTACCCGCCCCGTCGATCGATCCACCGTCATCGCAACCGATGGTATCGGCGCGGGCGGAGTAACCATCCTGGCCGAGCGCCGCTCTGAACGGGTATGCACGTGTCGTATGGGCGAGGCAGCCGCCGGCTGTCCGAATCTGACGGCGGCCGTAGATGCCCCGGCTATCTCGCCCTGCGGCGCGTCCTGACCGCCGTCCCGCTCGGACTGATACTCGCTACGACCGGATGCCTCGAGCCCGGCCTCGACCAGGCGGCGTGCTGGCCGCATCCCGAGCGCGGCGTGAGGAACGCAATCCCCCACGGTGGCGTCCGCGCCCAGATCGCCCTCGATCAGAATGCGGCCTGCCTGCCTCCGAGCCAGGCGCGGCGCTACCAACAGCAGCTCGACCGCTCGCGCGCGGGGCCATGAGGCGCATGGCGCTGCGCTGTAACCTCCGGGCGGCCCAGCTGCTCTGATGGGTGAGCACGCCTTTCTAATGGGGTCGTCCCACGTCCGATCGACAGAATGTGGAGTCGGTATTTCGCAGCCATGCCGGCGAGCTGTGGCGTGCGGTGCTGGCCACAACGGCGGGGCGCGCGGACATCGCCGACGACGTCACCGCGGAGGCCTTCTCGCGGCTGCTGGTCTACGACAAAGGCGTGCGTGATCCGGTGGCCTGGCTGTTCCGCACCGCGTTTCGGCTGGCCGCCGCAGAGCTGCGCCGCGAAGCGTTGCTGAGCCCGCCCCTCCAGGTCGAGCGCGGCCGGCGCGACCGCGCCGCATTCCTGTCCGACGACCTGACCGACGCGCTGCGCCTGCTGACGCCGGCTCAGCGCTCGGTGGTGTTCCTGCACTACCACGCCGACCTGCCGGTCAGCGAGGTGGCGGCGCGGACGGGCTCGTCAGTGCCGGCGGTGAAGGTGCGGCTGCACCGGGCGCGACGCGCGCTCCGCGGACGGATGCAGACCGAGGACGTGGCGGGTGAGTAGGAGCTGGCCCGAGCTGCTGTCGGAGTTCGACGACCTCGCCCCGCCGCTCGACCTGTGGCAGCAGACCGTCTCGCGGACGCCGCAGCGGCCGCGGCGTCGCATTCCGCGCCCGCCGCAGCGGCTGGCTCACGCGCTGGTGCTGGCCGCGGTGGTCGCGGCAGCGCTCGGCGGCATGCTGTTCGGATCGCTGCTTCACCAGGCGCAGCGACCGCTCGGGCCGCCGGCGCGACCGCCGTCGCGGGTGGGCGCGGAGGCCTGGCTGAACGTGGTGGTCGCGGACGTCCACGCCCGGATCGCCGCGTCGCGCCTCCTCGTCCGTCGCGATCAGTGCTTCACGCCCCAGTGGAACTACCTGGCCACGCCGATCTTCGTCGATCTGACCGGCTACGAGCGCGCCAGCACCCGCCCCGACCCTCGCGCGGCACTGGGCCACGAGTTCACCAACCTCAACAACCGCTGCTCGGTCTACGCCAGGCAGGGCGGGCTGGCCGACCTCCAGCGGGCGGCGATCCTCGCGCGGCTGGACGCCGTCGACCGGGCGGTGGCGACGCTGGGCCCCGCCGCCCCGCCTCCGCCGGCCTCGCTCAACCGATGGATCGGCCTGCTGCTGACCGACGTGCGCACGCGGGTTCCGATCGCTCGCCGGATGATCGCCAACAGCCAGTGTGGGGACGAGGTGCAGAAGGTCGCCTCACCGATCCAGAGCGACATCGACCTGGTGCTGCTGTACACCGCCCCCAAGACGCACACCTTCGCCGAGGGCGTCGCCGCCCAACCGCTGCTGCGGCTGGGGCTGGACTTCATGCGCATCGTCGGCCCCTGCTTCCGCGACCTCCGTACAGGTCAGCTCGGCATGCAGGAGCGAGTCAGCCTCTCCTACCGCGTGACGACGCTCGAGCGGCGACTCGACGATGCGCTTGGCGGGTAACCTTCCGCCCTCGGCAGCGCTCTAAATGATGTGAGGCACGTTCGTCTCGAGGCACGTGACGCCGGCGCCGCCCTCTCCTGCCAGGCGCTGGTGTCACCGCCTCGGCGCGAGACCGCGACCGGCCGGGGCAAGCGTTAGTTGTAGAAGCCGACGCTGACCGCGGCGATGACCACCTTGGACGGTCCGGAGGTACGCACCACCACCCGCACATGGGTGGCGTCAAGGTACACCAGCGAGCTCGTGTGATCGCCCACCGCATCGACGACGGGGCTGGCCGTGCCCGCCCACGTTCTTGGCATCGCGAAGTCGTAGCGGGCGACGGCGTACCCGGTCGCGGTGTCGCAGCGCATCAGCAGCGAGCTGGTCAGGATCAGCTTGCGCGACATGCAGCTGCCGGTCACCTTGCGCGAGCTCACCTTCGCACCCAGATGCGTGAGCATGCAGGTATCCGCCAGGGCGACGGCGGGGAGCGCCAGCGCGAAGCCGGCAAGCATGAGTGTCAGAAGCTTTTTCATGTCAGGAGCGACGGTATAGGCGTTACCGCGTGTCTCAGAGATACATGGAAGCCGAAATCGACTCTTCCCCACATTGGGGGATCCCCAGTCACCCCCCTGGATGACGATGAAGAGCTTTGCGTGGCCTCGGCTGCGATCCCCCTCCCATGCCGCGACGAACCTTTCATCCCCATCTGCTCGCCCACCGCAGGCTGGCGTTGTTCGCCGGCGCCGCCGTGATCCTCGTGCTGGCCGGCTTCGCGGTCTGGGCCGGCGATCGCAACCAGACCTCGATCGACCGCGTGCGGCGACTGACGACGCTGAGCGACGCCTACCAGCAGGCTCGCCACGCGGTCACGCAGGAGAACCTGGCCGCTCGCGGCTACCGGGTCGAGCCGGGGCACGTGCAGCTGGAGGCCTTCGACCGCGCCAAGGCGTCGCTGGCGGCCGCGCTTGCGATCGTGCACGCGAACGAGGCCGGCGGCCCGACGCCGGTCGATCAGTCGGTCGCGGCCGACAATATCGAGATCGAGCGGCTGCTCGCCGAGATGCAGGTCGCCTACCGCCAGAACGACTACGCGCTGGTCGTCGAGATCGACGACCAGCAGCTCGAGCCAGAGTTCGAGTCGATGACCGCGTTGCTCGATCTGGCCGCCACGCGTCATCACGCGCTCGCCCTGTCCGGTCTGCGCGACGCCCAGCGAAGCGAGCGGATGGTGCTGGCCGCGGTCGCGATCACGATCGCGCTGGGACTGCTGCTGCTGACCTCGACATCCGCCACCATGCGCTACCGACAGCGGCTTGAGCGGGTCAGGTTGAAGGAGGTCGACCGGCTGAAGCGGGCAGCTCTGGTCGACAACCTGACCACGCTCGGCAACCACCGCGCGTTCGAGGAGGATCTCGAGCTGGCGCTCGACCGTGCCGCCCAATCGAGCCAGCCGCTCAGCCTGGCGCTGCTCGACCTGGACGGCTTGAAGCAGGTCAACGACCAGCATGGCCACCAAGCCGGAGACGAGTGCATCCGCAGCCTGGCGACGGTGCTGGCCCAGGCTGGACCAGAGATCGGCGCATACCGGATCGGCGGCGATGAGTTTGCGCTGATCGTGCCCGGCAGGCGGGCCGTCGATACGCTCTACCTGGTTCAGCACCTGCAGTCGGTGCTGTCGACGGCGAGCTGTGAGCGCCCGTCCTCGGCCACCGGCGGCGCCGCCGAGGCCGCGCCCGAGATCGGCCGCGACGCGCTGATCCGGCGGGCCGACCTGGCCCTGATCCAGGCCAAACGCAGCCATCGCCGCTGCCTGCTCTACAACGACGCGCTGGAGCCGATCCTGGCGCTGCCGGACGTGATCGCGGAGCAGCGTCACACCGACGCGCTGGCGACCGCCCTCGCGCGGGCGGTGGACGCGAAGGATGCCTACACCCACAGCCACTGCGAGACGGTGTCCGAGCTGTGCGCGCTGATCGGCCAGGAGCTTGGGCTGGATCCCGCCCGGATCGGCAAGCTGCGGCTGGCCGGGCTGCTGCACGACGTCGGCAAGATCGGTATCACCGACTCGATCCTGCAGAAGCCGGCGCCGCTGACCGACGCCGAGTACGAGGTGATGAAGACCCACACCCGGCTCGGCCACGCGATCGTCTCGGCCGCGGAGCGCCCGCAGGAGGCGGAGTGGATCCTGCATCACCACGAGCGGGTCGACGGCAGCGGCTATCCCGACGGATTGATCGGCGATCAGATCCCGCTCGAGTCGCGCATCATCCTGGTGGCCGACGCTTTCGAGGCGATCACCGCCGATCGGCCGTACCGGGCGCACCGCTCGCCGGACATCGCGCTGGCGGAGCTGCGCCGCTGCGCCGGCTCCCAGTTCGACGCCCGCTGCGTCGAGGCGCTGCGCAGGTGCGTGGAAGCGGATCAGCGCCAAGCCGCCTGAGCTTGCCGTCAGGGTCTACGTCCGGGCCGGCGGCTAGCCTCGAACCGGTGGCCGACCGCACCCAGCAGGCGCTCTACGCACGCATCGACAGCGAGCTGTCCTGGTCGGAGAGCGACCTGCCCGAGCGTGAGCGCACCAAGCACGTGCACCGGCTGCACCCCTACCTGGGCAAGTTCCCGCCACAGCTCGCCGAGGCTCTGCTGCGACGCCGGTTCGCGGCCGGCGCGCTGGTCTACGACCCGTTCGCCGGTTCGGGCACGACGCTGGTCGAGGCCAGCGTGCTGGGCATGGACGCGGTCGGCTGCGACGTGTCGGCGTTCAACTGCCTGCTGGCAGGCGTCAAGTCGGCGTCGCCGGACGTGGCGCAGCTCTCGTCCGAGCTGGACCGCGCGCTCGCCCAGCCGCCGCTGACAGCGCCGGCCGGCGAATGGCTGGAGCGCTGGATCGCGCCCCAGGCGCTGTCCGAGCTGCTCGGCTTTCGCGAGGCGCTGGCGCGCTCGCCGCAGCGGACGGCGCTGTCGGTGGTGCTGTCGCGGGCGGCGCGCTCCGCCCGCCGCGTGCCCCACCATGCGCTGGACGAGGCGCGGCAGCCCGTCACCGAGCCGTACTGGTGCCACAAACACCGTCGCGAGTGCCGGCCGGTGCAGGATGCTGCCCACTTCCTGCGCCGCTACGCGTCAGACAGCCTGCGGCGGCTGGCGGAGTATGCGGAGCTGCGACAGGACGTCGCCGTCTCGGTGCTGCACGCCGACGCGCGATCGGCCGCGCTGCCCAGCGGCATCGACGGCGTGGTCACCTCGCCGCCCTACCCCGGGCTGATCGACTACCACGAGCAGCACCGCTACGCCTACGAGCTGCTCGGCCTCGACGATCGCCGGGAGCTCGAGCTGGGCTCGGCGGTGCGAGGCACCGCCCGGCGTGCGATCGCCGGCTACTGCGAGGGCATCACCGAGGTGCTCGCCCACACCCGCCGCCACCTCGCACCAGGAGCAGCGGTCGCGATCGTGGTCAACGACAGCCGCGACCTGTACGACGGGATCACGCATCGGGCCGGGTTCTCCCTCGAGAGCCGCACCGCGCGGCACGTCAATCGCCGCACCGGCCGCCGCGCAGGCGAGTACTTCGAGGACGTGCTGTGGCTGCGCCCGCAGATCGCGCGGCGGGCGGCCTGACACTCCCGTTCAGAGCAGGAAGTCGCCGACGATCGCCCGGAACTCGGGGTTGCGGGTGTAGTCGGCCAACCGCCCTCGGCGATACACCGAGACGGCCACCGGCAGCACGACGGCGGCCGCGATCACGGCCCATCCGGTGATGCCTGAACGATGTCGCCTCACAACCTGCTCCTTGGCGGCTTGCGAACTGGTGGTTGTATCGGCTTCGCGCAGTAGCGGCTAAAGACCTTCCTCGGGGCTGCCGATTCCAGTCAGGTGCGCCGAATGCTCTTCATCGCCCTGCCGCTGGCCGCCCTGCTGGGCCTGGTCGGCTACAGCGGGCAGCCCGCCCGCGGCGGGATCGCCCCCGGCGAGCCGCTGGGCGCCGCCGCCCGCGTGCTGCCTCGCGTCGCCGTTGCGCAGGCCGCGCCCCGCAAGCAGCGGCCGGTCACGTTCACGCTGGTCGACTCGGCCGGGGCGTCGGTGCGACGCTGGCCGGGGGGCCCCTCGATGGGCACGATGGCCGCCACCTCACCGCTGGGCGCACACAGCTGGTCATGGGCGGTCTCGACCACGCGCAACCATCGCTGGGCGCGAATCGTGCTGCCCTGGCGGCCCAACGGCGAGACGGGCTGGATCACGCTGACCGGCCGGCACGTTGTGCACACCGCGTTCTGGGTGCGGGCCGACCTGTCACGACGGACGGTCACGCTGATGAAGGGGCGCGGCTCGCTGGCCGTGTTCAAGTCGGCGATCGGCACCTCTTCCACCCCCACTCCCACCGGCCACTTCAGCGTCACCGACCTGGTGGCGACCGGCGATCCGTCCGGGCCGTTCGGCTGGTACGCGTTCGGCCTCTCCGGCCACCAGCCCAACCTGCCGGTGGGCTGGGGCGGCGGCGACCAGCTCGCCATCCACGGCACCAACGATCCGTCGTCGATCGGCACCGCAGCGTCCGCCGGCTGCCTGCGCGTCTCGTCCGCGGCGCTGAGCACGCTCAAGCGCTACCTGCGGCTGGGCACTCCCGTCGTCATCCAGCCGTAGCCGTCTGGCACACTTCGCCGCATGTCGCGCCCGTTCGCCCAGGTCGACGTGTTCACCGCCAAGCCCTACCACGGCAACCCGGTTGCGGTGGTGCTGGACGGCGGCGGCCTCGACGAGGCGCAGATGCAGCGGTTCGCGCACTGGACGAACCTGAGCGAGACGACGTTCGTGCTGCCGGCGAGCACACCCAGCGCCGACTACCGCGTACGGATCTTCACCCCGGTGGCCGAGCTGCCGTTCGCCGGACATCCGACGCTCGGCACCTGCCACGCCTGGCTGGAGGCGGGCGGTGCTCCGGCCTCGGACGAGCAGATCGTGCAGCAGTGCGCGGCCGGGCTGGTACGCGTCCGGCGGACGCCGGCTGGGCTGGCGTTCGCGGCGCCGCCGCTGATCCGCTCGGGGTCGGTCGAGGAGCCGCTGATCGCCCAGATCGCAGCTGTACTCGGCATCGGCCGTGATGCCATCGTCGACGCCCAGTGGGTCGACAACGGCCCCGGCTGGGTGGCGGTGCTGCTACAGGACGCCAATGCAGTGCTGGCGGTGAAGCCTGGATATACCGAGCTGGACGTGGGCGTGGTCGGGCCGCACCGGACGGGCGCTGAGACGGCGTTCGAGGTGCGCGCATTCTTCCCCAAGGACGGCGCGATGGTCGAGGATCCGGTCACCGGCAGCCTCAACGCGTCGCTCGCGGAGTGGCTTCTTCGCACCGGCCGCGCGGCGGCGCCCTACGTCGCAGGCCAGGGTACAGCGCTGGGCCGAACCGGCCGCGTCCACATCTCGCAGGACGACGATGGGACGATCTGGGTTGGCGGTGGCACGGTGACGTGTATCGCGGGCACCGTCGAGCTGTGACGGCTCCTGGCAACGCGGCCGCCGGCGCCGCACGGTCGGGTACGCTTGACGCGACGGGACGTGGCGCAGCCTGGTAGCGCACCTGCTTTGGGAGCAGGGGGTCGCTGGTTCGAATCCAGCCGTCCCGACCTCCAATATCCCTGTAAACAGGCTGGTTAGCCGACCGCTTCAAGTGTCGCTCGCCGCTCTTGGCGTACACCGGGCGTACATCGTCCGGCTT
>JAWVEC010000312.1:0-12024 GCA_033856975.1 Gaiellales bacterium | reverse complement strand
CGCTCGCCGGTGGCCGGGTGGCGCAGCTCGATCCCCTGCAGCAGCCCGCGTCCGCGCAGCGCGTACATCAGCGGGTGGCGCGCGGCCATCAGCTCCAGCTGGGCCCGGATCCGGTCGCCCTTGCGGGCGGCGCCCTCGACCAGCCCGTCCTGCTCGAGCACGTCGATCACCGCGCAGCCGACGGCACAGCCCAGCGGGTATCCCGAGAACGTGTGCCCATACGAGAAGCCGTTGGGAGCCGTTCCGACCACGTCTCGGATACGGCCCGTCGCAACCATGCCCGACAGCGGCACGACACCGCCGCCGATGCCCTTGCCGAAGGTGATCACGTCGGGCACCGCGTCGTGGTGCTGGACGCCGAACCAGCGGCCGGTACGGCCAAAGCCGGTCACGATCTCGTCCGCGATCAGCAGCACCTGGTGACGGTCGCAGATCTCGCGCACGGCCTCGAGGTAGCCGGCGGGCAGGTCGACCGCGGCGCCGGACGAGCCGGTCACGGGCTCGATGAAGAACCCCGCCACGTGGTCGGCGCCGCGGGTCAGGATCGCCGCCTCCAGCTCGGCCGCCCCCTGCTCGGCGGTCTCCGCGTTGGGCACCGCCGCGTACTTGTGCAGCAGCGACTCGAACGGCGCCCGCCAGCGCGAGCCCGACAGCGACAGCGCGCCCATGGTGGAGCCGTGGTACGACGTCACGCGGGACAAAAACTCGATCTTGGCCGGCTTGCCGGCCAGCTCCCAGTAGAGCACCGCCAGATGCATCGCCGACTCGTTCGCCTCGGAGCCGGACGAGTTGAAGAACGACCACTCGAGGTCACCGGGTGCGTGCCGGGCGACCCGCTCGGCCAGCTCCAGCATCGGCTCGTTGCGAAACGCGAAGCGATAGGTGAAGTTGATCTCGTGCGCCTGCCGCTCGAGCGCCTCGACCACGCGCGGATGCCCATGCCCCAGCAGCATCACCATCGCACCACCGCAGGCGTCCAGATAGCTGCGGCCGTCCGCCGTCTCGATCCGGCAGCCCTGGGCGCGCACCGCGACCGGCAGTGCCTCGCCGGCGGTCATCGAGTAGTCGACGCGCTCGGCGCCGGCGGGGGAAACCTCCATCAGGCGATTCTATCCAGCCGCGGTCTGCGGCGGCGCCACCTCGACGGGCGCGCTCACAGGGACTGCGGCGGCGCGTGCAGCTCGGTCGCCAGCTCGATCAGCCAGCAGCCCGCGTCCAGCCCGTCAACGGCCTCGCGCAGCGCCGCGCCCACCTCGCCGGTCTCGGAGATGCGGCGGTAGTTGACGCCGTAGCCCGCCGCGAGCTGCTCGAAGTCGGGGGAGCCCAGATCGACCGCCGTCGTCCGCCCATACGCGGCCATCTGGTAGTTCTTGAGCACGCCATAGCCGCTGTCGTTGACGAGCAGGGTGACGAAGTGAAGTCCGTTTCGCTGCGCCGTCGCCAGCTCATGGCCGCCCATCAGGAAGCCGCCGTCTCCAATCAGGACAACGGTGGCGCTGTCCGGATGCGCGGCGGTCGTGCCGAGCGCGGTCGGGATACCCGATCCCAGCGCGCCGCTCATCGGGTAGCAGAAGCCGCCCGGCCGGCGGGCGTCCAGATACAGCACGCCCCAGTAGGCCTGGATCGTCATGTCTGCGATCACGATCGCGTCGTCGGGCAGCGCGCGGTCGAGCTGATGCATCAGCTCTCGCTCGGCCTCGAAGCCTTGCGCCGCGACCTCCGACTGCCGTCCGGCCACCGCCGCCCGTGCGGCCGCCGCGCCGTCGCGCGCGCCGCCCGTGACTCCGGCTGCCGTCAGCGCCTGGCAGAACAGCCCGACATCCGAGACGACGCCCTCGCGCACGGGGTAGTTCCGGCCGATCCGGCCGGGATCGAGGTCGACCTGCACCAGCCGCTCCGGAAACGGCACCGCCCAGTGGCAGGTGTACTCCTCCGCGAACCGCGTCCCCAGTGCCAGGCAGACGTCGCTTGACGCGATCAGCCCTTGCACCGCCGGCTCCTCGCACGACGAGCCGGCGTGCAGTGGATGGCCGGGCGGCAGCACGCCCTTGCCGTTGAAGCTGGTCACCACCGGAGCGTCCAGCAGCTCGGCCAGCTGCCGCACCTGTTCGGCGGCCAGCCGGCAGCCGCCGCCGGCAAACACGATCGGGGCCTGGGCGCCGTCCAGCAGCTCGCGCACCCTGGCAACCGCCGCCGGGTCGGGGGCGGGCGGCGACAGCGGCGTCACGCGCGCCGGCCGGCGCTCGGCGGGAGCGGTCAGCACGGTCGTCATGGCCTCGATCATCGCCGGGCCGGGACGGCTTGCGATCGCGCACAGCGCCTCGTCGACGGCCGCGGACAGCGCGCGCGGCGTGGCCGGCCGAACATGGTGGTGGGTGACCGCGGTGAAGGCCACGCTCTGCCCGGCCGTCTCATGCATCCAGCCGCGCTCGCCGGCGTCGCTCGGCACCTGCGTGGTGATGTGCAGCACGCGGTGGCTCGAGGCGTCCGCCTCGCCCATGCCGGCGAAGGCATTGAACGCGCCCGGGCCGGTGCTCGTGATGCAGACGCCGACACGGCCCGTGGTGCGCGCGTAGCCGACCGCGGCAAAGGCCGCCGCCTGCTCGTGGCGCACCACCACGGTGCGGATCGGCGAATCGGCCAGCGCCTCCCACAGGCTCAGCGCATGCTGGCCGGGGATGCCGAACACGACCTCGACGCCGTGCGCCTCGAGGGCTGCCACAAGCAGCTCGGCTCCGGTCACGACCCCAGTCTCCTGTGCAACGCCCATCCCGGCCACGCTACCAGAGCGCGGTCGCAGCGGCGGCCATGACCTACTTGCCCTGGATGATCAGCGCCACCAGGTTGTTCAGATCGGTGGCGGAGAGGGTGCTGAAGTTCGTCGGCATGACGCCGTCGTTGAAGCCTGGCGCGATGAACTTGCTGGGATCGATGATCGACTCCTTGACGAAGTCGGCCAGCGGGGTGGCGCCGGCGTCCTTGGTGAGCGCCGTGTCGAGGTCGGGCCCGAGGGTGCCGCTCGAGCCGGCGGCGGCCAGCGTGTGGCAGCCACCGCAGCCGTTCCCATCCCAGACGGCCTTGCCCGCCGTGGGATCGCCGGTTGCGCCATCCGTGGAGCCGCCGCCGCTGCTGCCGCCGCCGCTGCTCGCAGTCGACGAGCTGGACGTCGAGCCGGTTGAGGAGTAGGTCGAGAGCGGCAGTGTGCCGAGACCCTCGCTCGAGGCGTCGCTGGTGTCGGTGCCAGAGATCGCGATCACCGCGACCATGATCACGATGCCGACGATGGTGCCGACGAGGGCTGCAACGAGTACCTTGATCATCGCGCGGGCAACTTTATCAGCTTGCCCCCGTGGCGTCGTGACAACCGGTCCGGTAGAGGGATACCTCAAGAAGGGGATGTGCAGCCGGGCGTCGAACGACGACGTGTTGAACCGTATGCTTGATCGACGCGACATCCAGACCCTCATGTATTGCGTCCGGCTGACAGAGATCAGCGGCCAGTGGCAGTCCGGCTATCCGCTGCGCACGCCGCACGAGCTCGAATGCAGGCTGGCCGAGGTGATGCGCGAGCTCGAGCGCTCCCAGCAGGCGTCGCAGACTGCTGCCTGAGCCCGGCTTAGTCGTCAAATCCAGCGCTGGCGTCTGAACATGGCCCACAGGCAGCAGCCGGTCAGCAGCATCAGGCCCAGCGCATACGGGTATCCGAGTTGCCAGTGCAGCTCCGGCATGTGGTCGAAGTTCATGCCGTAGATGCCCGCGATCAGCGTCGGCACGAGCACGATCGCGGCCCACGAGCTGAGCTTCAGCACCACCTCGTTGAGCCGGTTCGACACCACGGACAGGTGCGCCTCCAGCACTCCGGTAAGCAGGTCGCGCTGGGTGTCGAGCTCGTCGTACACCCGCAGAACATGGTCGTAGAGATCCCGGTACTCGGCATCCAGATCCTGCCCCAGCACGTCCTTGTCGATTCGCACCACCCGCCCCAGCACGTCACGCAGAGGCGCGACGGCGCGCCTGAAGACGAGGATGTCGCGCTTGATGGCGAACGCGTCGGGCAGCGAGTCGCGGGTGCCGTCGCCGGTCAAGAGCTCGCTCTCGGCCCGCTCGATGCGATCCTCGAAGTGCTCGACCACCGGGAAGTAGCTGTCGATCAGCTCGTCGAGCACCGCGTAGCCGATGTGGGCGCCGCCGCTTCGAACCATCGACGGTGAGTGCTCCAGGCGCTGCCGGGCGACCTCGAGGGCGAGCTGCGGCGAGTGGCGGATCGTGACCACGAACCGGCTTGACACGAACATCGAGAGCTCTCGCAGCTCGATGCCCGACTGCTCGCCCATCTCGGCGCCGTAGGCGACGATGTAGACGTGGTTGTCGTAGCTCTCGATCTTCGGCCGCTGATGGTCATGCAGCGCGTCCTCCAGCGCCAGCGGGTGCAGCCCGAACTCCTCGCCGATCTGCATCACCTCGGACTGCGACGGCTCGAGCGCGTCGACCCAGATCAGCGCTCCATCCTCGAGCAGCACCTCGGAGATGTCCTCGAACCGGCACGCCCCGGGCACCTGGATCCCACCCCGATACAGATTTGTGGTGACGCTCACTTCGGCGGTGATTCGCTCCCTCAGGCGGGAAGCCTGCCGGCCCGCCCTACGAAGCGCGCCCGCCAGGCCGTGAGCGTGAAGCTGTCGCTGCCGATCAGCTGGCGGATGCGATCTGACTCCGCGGCCGGTGTGGCCGACATGGCCAGCCAGGCGTCGACTCCCCAGGTGGAGTCCCATCGCATCTCGGCATCCATCGCCAGGCCCCGCGGCTCGAGCTGCGCCGCCACCTCGCCCTCGCGGGGCAGGCGGCGGTGATCAGGGTCGCGCAGCCGTTCGATGGTCTCCCAGCGCTCGGCGCGCGCCGGGTCGGGATCGGCCAGGTAGTCCTGCACCACGATCAGGCCGGTGGGCGCCAGCACACGCGCCATCTCGTCCAGCGTGCGGGCCGGATCGGCCACGTGGTGGAGGCTGTTGACGATGGTGACGAGATCGAACTCGCCGTCGGTGAACGGCATCGCCTCGGCGCTGCCGACCACCGGCCGGACGCCGGGCGGCGCGTGCCCCAGCAGCGCCTGCGAGGGGTCGAGCGCGACCGCCTCGGCCACCAGCCCGGCCAGCGCGCCGGACAGCAGCGCCGGGCCCGCGCCCACGTCGAGCGCCCGCTGCCCGGGCTGCGGCCGGCACCACTCGACGAACCGCGACCAGTCCTTCGCCCGGGCGGCGTCGGCGTACAGATCGGCCGTGCGGTCAAACCTGCTCTCGGACATAGGCCAGTGCCTCCTCCCTGTTCGTGACCGTGCCCGCAGCCTGCTCCTCGGCCAGCAGCCCCACCAGGCGACCGATGGCCGGCCCGCGCACGTTCAGCTGATCGGCGATCTCGTCGCCGCGGAGCAGCGGCGGCCGCCGGTCGCGCTCGAGCTCCGAGATCAGCGCCAGCATCTCGTCGGCCGTCTCGGTGTGACGGCGCAGGTGGCGCAGGCGCGAGCTGGGACCGCGCGTGGCCAGCCGGTCGGCCAGCGACAGCGCGACGCTGGACGCGGGCCAGGGTGCGGTCGCGCGCAGGTAGCGGTGGGCGACGCGCAGGCCGAGCGGCCGGGACGGGATCGAGAAGCCGAGCGCCAGGTGTTCGCGCACCAGCACCCGGCAGAAGCGAATCAGGTCGTTCGACGCCTTCCAGCGGCCGAGGATCGACGCGGCCGCCTCGGCGCCCTGCGCGTCGTGACCCATGAAGCCGACGCGGCCGTCCGTCTCGCGCCGGGTCTGAGGTTTCCTGATGTCGTGAAACAGCGCCGCGAACCGCAGCGCCTGGCGCGCGCACAGATCGGCGCCGACCGCGCGGCTGAGCTCGGCCTCCAGCCGCTCGCCGTGCGCGGGCAGGTAGTGCGCGGGATGGTCACCGATGTCAGCCACGGCCTCGATCACGTGCAGGGTGTGCTCCCAGACGTCGAGCTGATGGTGCGAGCTTTGCAGGCAACCGCGAAGCGGCGTCACCTCAGGCAACACAACATCGAGCACGCCCAGCGCCTCGGCCAGCCGCAGCCCCTCGGCCGGCCGCTCCCCGCCGATCAGCCTGCGCAGCTCCATGAAGATCCGCTCGGCCGAGGGCTCCGCGGCGCGCGAGGCGCGATCGACCGCCAGCCGTGCGGTGCCCTGCTCGATCTCGAACCCGAGCTCGTGTGCGATCCTGGGCAGCCGCAGCAGCCGCAGCGGATCGTCGTCGAAGATGGTCTCTGACACAGCCCTCAGCAGGCCGGCTGCAAGGTCATCGCTGCCGCCGTTGGGGTCGATCGGCTCGCCGCCGGTGAGCGGGATCGCGATCGCGTTGATCGTGAAGTCGCGCAGTGCCAGGTCCTGCGCAAGCGTGCCGCGGCAGCGGGCGACGTCGATGGTGTGATCCGGTGCCACCACCCGCCACGCGCCGTGTCGCTCCGAGAGCGGGAACGGCGACCCGCCGGTGCTGCGGGCGAGGTTCTTCGCGACCAGTGCCGGGTCGTCGTCCACCACCAGATCGATGTCGAATACGGGCCGGTCGAGCAGCAGATCACGCACGCTGCCGCCGACCAGCCACGCCTCGTCCAGCGGCAGCCAGGCGCGGATCTCACCAAGCCGGTCAGCCACCGACGACGACATGTTCCACCCGTCTTCGGCGAGGCGCGATATCGGTCAGGATCTCGTAGCTGATCGTCTCGGACAGCCGCGCCCACTCCTCTGCTCCGATCCGCTCGCCGCCGTCGTTGCCTATAAGGACCACGGCGTCGCCCAGCTCGACATCGCACTCGTCGCCGACCACGAACGTCAGCTGATCCATGCTGATGGTTGCGGCGACGCGCCGCCTGCGTCCGCGTACCAGCACGTCCAGCCGGCCGGACAGCAGGCGCGGCACGCCATCCGCGTAGCCGGCCGGGGCGAGGCCGATCCAGGTCGGCCGCTGCGCGATGAAGCGGCGGCCGTACCCGGCGCTCTCGCCGGGCTGCAGCAGCTTCAGCTGGGCGACGTAGCTCTCGAACCGAAGCGCCGGCCGCAGGCCGTGCGCACCCGGCTCGTCCAGGAACGGCGACAGACCGTAGACCGCGATCCCGCAACGCACCGCGTCCCAGGCCGCGCCCTCTGTGGCAAGGGTGGCGGCGCTGTTGGCTATGTGCCGGGGACAGGGCGAGATGCGCTCGGAGACGGCCGCGAACCGCTCGAGCTGGCGCTGCGTGTGATCGGCGTCGTCATCGGCGGACGCCAGGTGGCTCATCAACCCGGCCAGCTGCAGCGGGCCCGAGCGGTTCAGCTCGTCTCCCACCCGCTGGGCGTCGGCGGCCGTCATGCCCCAGCGCCCCATGCCGGTGTCGACCTTGACATGCACGCGCAGGGGCTCGCGAACGGCGGCGCGCAGACGGTCGTATCCCTCCCGCGACGAGACCGCCACCTCGACCCCGTGCACGTCCTCTTCCTCGCCCGGCGCAAGCGGACTCATCACCAGCACTGGAGCGTCGGGCAGGTCGCGCCGCAGCGCGCGCGCCTCCTCCCAGGTGGCGACGCACAGCTTGGCCGCGCCGGCGGCCAGGGCGGCGGCGCCCACCACCGACGCGCCGTGGCCATAGCCGTCGGCCTTCACGACCGCCCACAGCTCGGCCGGCGCGGCTCGCTTCCGGAGCAGCGCCACGTTGTCGGCGATCGCCGCCAGGTCGATGGTCACGGTCGCACGCGAGGCGCGCCGCGCCGCGTCGTGGGCGACGGTGCCGCTCGCGGTCTCCGGCTCGTCGCTCATGCTCATGCCTCGCTCCTGAACACTCCCGGCAGCGCGTCGACGATGTCGCCGCTGATGATGCCGTCGGGGCCGATCGCTGCCGCGGCCGCACGGCCGGCGCGGGCGTGGGCAACGGCTCCGCAGCAGGCGGCCGTCCAGGGATCGAGGCCGCGCGCCAGCAGCGACGCGATCACACCGGTCAGCACGTCGCCGGAGCCCGCCGTTGCCATGCCGGGCGTGTCCGAGGCCGACACCACCACCCGCTCTCCGCCCGGCGCGGCGACCAGCGTGTCGGCGCCTTTCAGCAGCACGACCGCGTTGCTGCGTGCGGCCGCCTCGCGCACCGCCGCCAGCCGGTTCTGCCGCACCCACTCGGAGTCGCGGCCGAGCAGCCGGGCGATCTCGCCCTCGTGCGGCGTCATCACGGCCGGCCGCCGCCGCCGGGCGACGAGCTCCGGCTCACCGGCCAGCGCGTACAGCGCGTCGGCGTCGATCACGATCGGGCCGCGATGGCCGCGGGCGAGCCGGCGGGCCAGCGCGACCGCCTCCGGCGAACGGCCGAGACCGGGGCCGAGCGCCATCGCTCCCGCACGCGACGCCAGCTCCAGGCCCTCGGCCAGCGGCCGCACCATCAGCTCGGGGCGCCCGCCGCCGATCTGTGCCACCAGCGCATCGGGCACCGCCAGCCAGGCGACGCCGGCGCCGGCTCGCAGCGCGGCCGTCGCGCACAGCACCGGCGCGCCGACGTATCCGGGCGCGCCACCCACGACCAGCACGGCGCCGGCGCTGTACTTGCTCGATGCGGCGGTCTTGTGCGGCACACGGTCGAGCAGCGCGCGCGTTGCCAGCGCGGCCATCGTCGGCTGTTCGAGCTGCGTCGGGATGCCGATGTCAGCCACGATCACGGCGCCCGCGTGCCGGCTGCCGGGCGCCACCACCAGGCCCAGCTTCGGCCCGTGGAAGGCGACGGTCACGGCGGCGGTCACAGCCACCCCCTCCACCGCTCCGGTCGAGGCGTCAACGCCGGACGGCACGTCGAGCGCGACCACGGGGCGGTCGCTTCGATTGATGGCCTCTATCACGGCCGCGGCCTCGCTGCGGGCGCGTCCGTGGAAGCCGATCCCAAACAGCGCGTCGACCACCAGATCGCAGCGGCGCAGCGCGGCGCGCAGCACGGAGGCGGCGGGCCGCCGGGCAACTGGCACTCCCAGCCGCTCGGCCGCGTCGAGGTTGGTGCGGGCATCGATCGAGAGCTTGGACGACGGAGCAACCAGCAGCAGCTCCGGCGAGAGCCCCGCCGACACCAGGTGCCGCGCCACAACGAAGCCGTCGCCGCCGTTGTTGCCCGATCCGCAGACGATCGCGATCCGACGTGCGGCCGGAAAGCGCTGGTTGATCTCGTGCGCCGCCGCCAGGCCCGCGCGCTCCATCAGCACCGCTCCGGGCAGGCCGAGCCCCTCGATGGCGGCGTCGTCCAGGGCGCGGATCTCGTCCGCGTCGTAGAGGGGAAGCAGCCCGCTCATGGCTCGTGCACGATCGCGACCGCGGCCGCCATGCCGCGGGAGTGGGTCATCGAGAGGTCGATCGAACCGGCTCCGAAGCGCTCGGCTAGCTCGGCCACCTGGCCGGACAGCGTCACGGACGGCTTCGGCCGGCCGGCGATCTCGATGTCGCGCCACATGAACTCGACGCCGCAGCCGATCGCCTTGCCGACCGCCTCCTTGCCGGCGAAGCGAGCGGCAAAGTGTTGCGCCGGGTTGGGGCGCGAGAAGCAGTACCTGCGCTCGCGCTCGGTGAACACGCGGTCGGCAAAGCGCGGACGCTTCTCGAGCGCGGCCCGCACGCGATCGATCTCGATCATGTCGATGCCGACCCGCATTGGCTCAGTCTAGACGGCCAGGACGGACGAAAACGCCGCCTCAACCCGCAACAATTCAGCAACGATCCTGCAAAAACCACCTGCTGAGTGTTTGACTCCAATAATTGGCTCGGAGAGGCGACTGGCTCAACCATCCCGGCGATTCGTGCCAATTGCGTCACAGACGCGTCACAACCGCACGGGGAGTGTTTGACTCCAATAATTCGGTGGCTCGGAAGGGGGTTGACGGGAAGTGGGGATCTGCTCGTTGTAGGCTTGCCTGATGGGACGAGCAGTGCAGCTGACCGCAAGTGCCACCTGGTGGCCGAGCGTGCTGTGGCAGACGACCACGCTCGAGCTGACGCGCGACGGTGAGCGGCTGCTGGTCGATCCCGGCATCGCGCCCTGGGAGGTGCTGGAGGCGGCCGGGGACGGCGCCGACAACCTGCTGATCACCCACGCCGACTGGGATCACGTGATGGGCATCGGCCTGCTGCCGACCGCCCGCGTGCATGCATCCGCCGCGGCCGCGGAGCGGATCCGCTCCGGCGCGGTGCGCGGCGAGGTGGAGCAGGAGTCGCGTGCCTACGCGCTTCCGCTCGAGGGCCTCGACGGCCTGCGGGTCGACCAGCTGCTGCCCGCGACGCCGGTCGAGACCGCGATCGGCAGCTTCGCGGCCGTCTGCCATCCCGCGCCGGGCCACACGCCAGACGGAGCCGCCACGTGGCTGCCCGAGGAGCGGCTGCTGATCGCCGGCGACCACCTCTCCGAGCAGGAGCTGCCGTTCATCAACTACTCGGCCTGGAGCTACCGGGACACGCTGCGAATGCTGATCGAGGTGATCGAGCGCGAGCAGCCGCAGCTGGTCGTGATCGGCCACGGCCCGCCCCACCCCAGCGATCGCGCGAAGCACGTCGCCGAGCAGGATCTTGCCTACGTGGAGTCCGTGATCGCGTTCGCCGAGGCCGGCGGCGATCCGGAGGCAGCCGCCGGGATCGATCACCCCCAACGCGCCAGCGACGATGCCGAGGCGCATGCCGCCAACGTGCGGCTGGCCTGCCAGAGCGCCGCCGAACGATGACGGTCGACCGCGAGCTGCTGCGCGCGCTGGCCGAGGACGCGCTGTCGCCGCCACCGCCTCCCGGCTCGGCCAGCCGGCGGATCGACGACGACCGCTACGTGATCGAGATCGGCCCCGAGCCCTCGCCGGACATGAACCTCGTCCTGCGGCTGCAGCTGGACGGGACGGACATCGCCGATGCGGTCAGCGAGGCACGCGGTGTGTTCGAGGCCGCCGGCCGCACGGAGGCCACGTGGGAGGTCTCGAGCGGCTCGACGCCGGCCGGCCTCGCACAGCAGCTGACGGCGCTGGGCATGGTGCCGCACGAGCCATCCTCGATGCTGGCGCTGGCCTGTTTGCAGGAGCCCGCCAGCGCCACCGCCGGAGTGACCGTCGAGCAGGTCGAACGGGACGACCAGTACCGCCAGGTGCGCGAGATCTACGAGCAGGCGGACGGCTGGTCACCAAGCCAGGATTGGCTGGTGGGCCCCGGCTTCGTCACCCGCTACCTGGCCCGGATCGACGGCCGGCCGGTTGCCACCGCCGACATCACGTGGCTGGCAGACGAGCGGGCCGTGTTCCTGGGTGGCGCGCTGACGCTGCCGGAGGCACGTGGACGCGGGGCCTACCGGGCACTCGTCCACGCCCGCTGGCGCGACGCGGCCGCGGCCGGGCGGCCGCTGCTCGTGACCCAGTCCGAGCCGATGTCGCAGCCGATCCTGCTCCGGCTCGGGTTCGAGGTGGTCGGCCACATCGACGTGCTGCTCGACCGATGGTAGGCGGGAGCGCGCCGACCGGCGATGTGCTCGGACTGGCCGAGGACGCGAACACCCACACGCCCCTGGGCGAGGGGGACGAACGGGTCGTGCGCGACCGGTTCGTGTTGTGGATGGGGCCTGGCACCGAGCCGCACTGGAACTCCGCGCAGCGGTTCCGGATGCAGGCGGACGAGGTCGACCAGGTGCGGGCGGAGATCCACGCGATGCTGCTGGCACGCGGCCGGACGGCCTGCACGTGGGAGATCGGCAGCTCCGCCACTCCGCCCGGGTTGGTCGAGCTGCTGCTCGCCCGCGGCCTGGTGCCGGACGAGCCCGATCCGCTCCAGATCGGCATGGTGCTGGACGCTGCACCGGCTGCAATCCCCGCCGGCGTCTCGGTTCGGGCCGTCGAGTCGCTCGCCGACCATGCCGTCAGCGAGCGGATCGCCCACCGCTGCTTCGGCATGCCCGACCCCACCGACGAGCAGATCGCCGACAGCCACGGCCGCGGCCAATCGCGCCGCTATCTGGCGCGCATCGACGGCACGGACGTGGCCACCGGCAGCGCCAGCTTCACG
>JAWVEC010000311.1:0-9515 GCA_033856975.1 Gaiellales bacterium | reverse complement strand
GGGTGCGGCTGGTGCTGCAGAACAGCGGCTGGATGCCGAGCAACGTCTCCCAGAAGGCGCTCGACCGAAAGGCGGTGCGCCCGGTCGAGGTCGACCTGGTGCTACCCGACGGCGCGCGGCTGGCGTCGGGCGACGCCCACGTCGAGCTCGGCCAGCTGGCCGGACGTGCCCGGTCGATCAGCCTGCTCGGCTGGAGCTCAGGAAACGAGCCCAGCAGCGAGCGGGCGCGCTGCGAGTGGGTGGTCGAGGCGCCGGCCGGCACGCGGCTATCCGTCGTGGCGCGGCATCCTCGGGCCGGCGTCTGCCGGGCCGAGATCGAGCTGTAGCAGCACCAAGCAGCACCCTGCGCGGCACCGGTCTCGCCGGTGCCGCGCAGGAGCTTCGAACCTAGACGCCGACCTGCACCGGCTCCAGCGCCTGTGCCAGAACCTCGTCGATCGTCATCACGGGGTGGAAGGTCATGCTCTCCCGCACGTCCTCGGGCACGTCCTCAAGATCGGCCCGGTTTCGCTCCGGAATGATCACGTCGGTCAGCCCGGCCGCGTGCGCGGCCAGCACCTTCTGCTTCAGCCCGCCGATCGGCAGCACCCGGCCCTGCAGCGTCACCTCGCCGGTCATGCCGACGGTGTGCTTGACCTTGCGCTCCGAAAGCAGCGAGGCCAGCGCGGTCACCATCGTGATGCCGGCGCTCGGCCCGTCCTTGGGGATCGCTCCCGCAGGCACGTGCACGTGGAAGCCACGATCGTCGAAGGCGTGCGGATCGATGCCCAGATCGGCCGTGTGCCCGCGCACGTAGGAGAGGGCGATCTTGGCCGACTCCTTCATCACGTCGCCCAGCTGGCCGGTCAGCTCGAGCCCGCTGCCGCCGGCGATCGAGGTCGCCTCCACGAACAACACGTCGCCGCCGGTGCCGGTCACCGCCAGGCCCGTTGCCACTCCTGGCACGGCCGTGCGGATCGCCGCCTCCTGGTAGAAGCGCTGCTTGCCGAGCGCCTCGCGGGCCAGCTCGACCGTCACCTCGACGGGAGCGCTGGCCTTGTTCGAGGCAACGTTGGTTGCGGTCTTTCGCAGCACCGTTCCCAGCTCGCGTTCGAGCTGGCGCACGCCCGCCTCGCGCGTGTACTCGGTTACGACCAGCCGCAGGACGGCGTCCGAGATCGACACCTCGTCCTCCAGCAGGCCGTTTCGCTCCCGCTGTCGCGGCCACAGGTAGCCGCGCGCGATCGCCACCTTCTCGTCGGTGGTGTATCCGTCGAAGCGGATCACCTCCATCCGGTCGAGCAGCGGCCCGGGGATGCCGTCGGCCACGTTGGCGGTGGCGATGAACAGCACCTCGGACAGGTCGAGCTCAACGTCCAGGTAGTGGTCGCGGAAGCTGTGGTTCTGTGCCGGATCGAGTACCTCGAGCAGCGCCGAGGAGGGGTCGCCGCGCCAGTCGGCGCCGACCTTGTCCACCTCGTCCAGCATGATCACCGGGTTCATGGTGCCGGCATCGCGCAGCGCGCGCACCAGCCGCCCCGGCAGGGCGCCGATGTACGTGCGCCGATGCCCGCGGATCTCGGCCTCGTCGCGCACGCCGCCCAGCGACATGCGTACGAACTCACGGCCGGTCGCCCGCGCGATCGATTCGCCGATCGAGGTCTTGCCGGTACCGGGAGGCCCGATCAGGGTCAGGATGGCGCCGGAGCGCTTGTCCTCCTTGATGCCCCGGTCCTGGCGCAGCTTGCGCACGGCCAGGTACTCGGTGATGCGGTCCTTGACGTCCTCCAGCCCGGCGTGATCGGCGTCCAGCACCTCTCGCGCATGCACCGGATCGAGCCGCTCTTCGCTTCGCTCTGACCACGGCACGGCGATCAGCCAGTCCAGGTACGAGCGGATCATCGACGACTCGCCCGACTGCTCGCCCATCCGCTCCAGCCGCGACAGCTCCCGCTCGGCGTGCTCGCGCACGTCGTCGGGCATGCCGGCGTCGGCGATCTTGGTGCTGTACTCATCGACGATCGAGGCGTCGTCCTCGCCCAGCTCCTTGCGGATCGAGTCCATCTGCTTGCGCAGGAAGTACTCGCGCTGCTGCTTCTGGGCGCCGGTCTCGACGTCATCACGGATCCGCTTGCGGACCTGTGCCTGCGCCAGCGCGTCGCGCTGGAAGCCGATCGCGAGCCTCAGCCGTTCGACCACGTCCAGCTCCTGCAACAGCTGCATCTTCTGCTCGAACGAGAGGTCGGGCGAGTAGCCGGCGCTGTCTGCCAGCGCGCCGGCGTCGGTGATCGAGCGCAGGAAGGCGGCCACGCGGCCGTCGTCGCCGCGCAGATCGAGCTTCTCCTCGACCACCGCGCGGTACTCCTGCTCCAGCTGCCTGGTCTTGACGGGCGCCAGCGGCTCGTCGGGGTGCGTCTCTGCCTGCACGCGCAGCCGGCCCTCGGCGTCCGCCTCGGCGGCGCCCAGCACGGCGCGATGCAACGCGATCAGCGAGACGGCGCTGACGCCGCGCGGCAGCGTTGCCCGCTCGGCGACCTCGGCCACCACGCCCACATTCGCGAACTCGTTCTCGTGGGTCGGCACCAGCAGCACCCGCTCCTCGTCGCCCACGTCGATGGGACGGGTGATGTTCATATTGGGGAAGACGACTGCGTCTTCCAGCGGTATAAGCAAGAAAGTTTCCATGGATCGCAGTGTAGCTCGATGGTTGAGGTTGTCAAATATCCGAGGTATCGACTATGATGGGTCGCATGAGTAATGACGCCAGCGAAGCGTGGACACTGCTGTTCCGCCTATTCGTCTCGCAGCGCGGCCGTGTGCCGCGTGTCGCGGCCGAGTTCGAGCTGTCGCCGATGCAGGCGCACGTGCTGCGCCTGCTCGAGCCGGGCACGCCGCTTCCGATGCGCACCCTCGCCCGCAAGCTGTGCTGTGACGCCTCGAACGTGACCGGCATCATCGACCGGCTGGAGGAGCGCGGCCTGGTGCGGCGCGACGCCGCCCCCGGCGACCGCCGGATCAAGATGCTGGTCGTCACCGATGACGGCGCCAGCGTGCGGCGGCGGATCGTGAAGCGGCTGTCCGAGGCGCCGGAGCCGATCAACAGCCTCTCGCCCGCCGACCAGCGCGCGCTGCGCGAGATCCTCGCCCGGGCGATGACTGGCACCGCGTGAGCGTGTCCGCGGCCCAGCCGGTTGTACCCCCCAGGCAGGGTCGCCGGATCGTCGCGCTGTTCCGCCCGTACCGGCGGCGGCTCTCCATGTTGCTGGGGCTGATCATCGTCTCAGCCGCGATCAGCATGATCTCGCCGTTCCTGCTGCGCGACCTGCTGGACAACGTGCTGACGCGCGGCTCGCACATCGACACCACCCGGCTCGCGTGGCTGGTCGGCGGCATGGTCGCGATCCCGATCATCACCGGGGCGATCGGCGTCGCCCAGACCTGGCAATCGAACCTGATCGGCCAGCAGGTGATGCACGACCTGCGGGCATCGGTCTACTCCCACCTGCAACGGCTCTCGCTGGCCTTCTTCACCCGCACCCGCACCGGCGAGGTGCAGTCGCGGATCGCAAACGACATCGGCGGCGTGCAGACGGTCGTCACCACCACCGCCACGTCGATCGTCTCCAACGCCACCACCGTGCTCGCCACCACCGTCGCGATGACGGTGCTCGACTGGCGGCTGACGCTGGCATCGTTCGCGATCCTGCCGCTGTTCGTGTGGATGACGCGCCGCGTGGGACGCGTGCGCAAGGCGATCACCGCCACCAAGCAGGGCTCGCTGGCCGACATCTCGACGCTGGTCGAGGAGTCGCTGTCGGTGTCCGGCGTGCTGCTGGCAAAGACGATGGGACAGACCGGGGAGCTGACCGGGCGCTTCGCCGAGGAGAGCCGCCGGCTGGCCGACCTGGAGCTGCGCCAGCGGATGGCCGGCCGCTGGATGATGGCCACAATCCAGTCGACCTTCGCGATCATGCCGGCGCTGATGTACGGCATCGCCGGCCTGACGATGGCGCGCGGCGGCGGCGTGATCTCGATCGGAACGCTGGTCGCGTTCACCACCCTGCAAACGCGACTGCTTTTCCCGATCGGCTCGCTGCTGAACGTGCAGGCCGACCTGCAGACCTCGACGGCGCTGTTTGACCGCGTGTTCGAGTACCTCGACCTGCCGGTCGAGATCGACCAGCGCGAGGACGCGGTGACACTCGATCCCACCACCACCCGCGGCGAGGTCGAATTCCGCGAGGTCGGCTTCCGCTACGAGCAGAACGGCGCCATCACGCTGCGCGACATCAGCTTCGTCGCGCCACCCGGCACCAAGGTGGCGGTGGTGGGCGAGACCGGCAGCGGCAAGACGACGCTCGGCTACCTGACGGCGCGCCTGTACGACGTCAGCGAGGGCGCGGTGCTGATCGACGGGGTGGACGTCCGCGATCTCACCTTCGACTCGCTGCGATCGACGATCGGCGTCGTCTCGCAGGAGACGTACCTGTTCCACGGCAGTGTGCGCGAGAACCTGCGCTTTGCCCGTCCCGGCGCCAGCGATGAGGAGCTCGAACGGGCCGCGCGGGCGGCGCAGATCCACGATCACCTGGCGACGCTGCCGGAGGGCTACGACACGGTGGTGGGCGAGCGCGGCTACCGCTTCTCGGGCGGCGAGAAGCAGCGGCTGGCGATAGCCCGCGCGATTCTGCGCGATCCGCCGGTTCTGGTTCTGGACGAGGCGACCAGCGCGCTCGACGTCGAGACCGAGCGGGCGGTGCAGGACGCCCTCGAGCGGCTGTCGGCGGGGCGCACCACGATCGCGATCGCACACCGGCTGTCGACGATCCGCGACGCCGACCTGATCCTGGTGCTGGACGCGGGCGAGATCATCGAACGCGGCACGCACTACGAGCTGCTCGCCCTGGGCGGGCGCTACGCGGCGCTGGTCGAGCGCGACGCGATCCTGGCCTGACGCGTCACTCCTGCCACTTCGCTGTGACCCTCGCCCGGAAGGGGTCAGACCCCTCTCACGTTGGCTGCGACCGCTTTCGGATCACGGCGAGGCGGTTCGTCGCCAATTTGGGACGATCTCCCGCTTGCCGCCGGACATGGCGTACCGTCTGTGACCTTCGCCCAGAAGGGGTCAGACCCCTCTCACGGGCGCCGTGACGGCGTCGCTACACTTTGGATCCAAACTATGGACCGCTCGTACCGCACCGCCGATCCCTACACCGACCTCGACGTGATCGATGGCCGCGCTCCGCGCGCCAACCAGCTGGTGGTGGGCGCGCTGTCGCTGATCGCAGTCGCCACCGGCCAGTGGTGGCTACTGACCTTGGTCGCCTTACAGCTCGCGATCGGGCTCACGCTCGGCCGTCGCTTCTGCGTTGCCTGCGTGGCCTACTTCGAGCTGATCCAGCCTCGCTTCGGCGAGGGCCCGCTGGAGGACTCGCGGCCGCCCCGGTTCGCGAACCTGGTCGGCGTCGTCGTCCTGGGCTCGGCCACGCTCGCCTACCTGGCCGGCCTGTCGGCCCTGGGCGCCGTGCTGGGCCTGCTGGTGGCCGCGCTGGCGCTGCTGTCGGCATTCACCGGCCTCTGCGCCGGCTGTGAGATGTACAAGATCTCGGCCCGCCTGCGCGGTCTGGGGCGCGGCCGCGGCCACATCGAGCGGATCGACCCGGCCGACGTCGGCGGTTCGCTCAGCCAGAACACCGTCGTCCAGTTCACCCATAGGCTCTGCTCGGACTGCCACCGGCTCGAGCGACGCCTGCGCGACGACGGCCGCACGGTGGTCACGGTCGACGTGCGCGAGCGGCCCGACCTGGCGCGCAAGTACGGCGTGGGCGTGGTGCCGACCGCGGTCACCGTGGACGGCGCGGGCGCCGTGCTGGCGCGACTGGCCTAACCGTCGCCGCTACTGCGGGCCCTGCCGCGGTGCCCACTGCGGGCCGCCGAACGACCAGTCCAGGTGCGGGTGGAACGAGTTCACGGCCAGCACCCAGATGTACCAGCCGATGATCGAGGCGTAGCCGAAGAACGCGCTGCTCCGGTACACCGTCAGCATCACCGACTCGCCCGTATAGCGACCCATCCACGCCCAGAAGGGGTCGGTCGGGGCGATCTCATCACGAAAGTAGCGGGTCGAGAACATACGCCAGTAGCGCAGCAGCCAGACCGCCCAGAAGGCGTCCCAGACTCCGCCCCAGGAGGTGTAGTAGGCGACCGCGTCGTGGGCACGCCCGACCTCGCCCACGTACTCCCACAACCCAAAGTGCATGTGCCAGGTCGAGATCGGAAACAGCATCATCACACCGACCGAGTCGAGCGTGTCCGACAGGTCGTGGGCGACGGCGCCGATCAGATAGGAGAGCGCCCAGACCCGGTTTCGGCTCAGCAGCAGGATCAACCCGGATACGACCACGCCGTAGATCGGACTGTGGGTGAACCCGGCACCCGGCCAGCCGCGGTGGAACTGGACCGGATCGTCCAGCAGCGCATGGTGGTGGGTGAATCCGAAGCCGTACACCGCCCACTTGGTCAGGACGTCCGGTGAGTAGCTGCCCAGCAGGCAGAACACGAGGCTGATCCGCGCGCCCATCTTGGCCCGGAACAGGTATGGCTCGAGGTCGTGCGCCGCCCAGCTCACCGCGTCACCTTCGGCGCCAGCCAGCTCGCGAGCAGAACCAGGGGGATCATCTCCCAGAAGCCGAGCAGGAACAGCGCCGGGGCGAGCACGCCCAGCCCGACCGCGATCGCGAGCACGATCAGCCAGTAGAGCCAGGACGGCAGTCGGCGACGGTCGCTCTGCTGATCCTCGGTCACGCGGGCAGACTAACCGCCGCCGGCGTCGGCGGCGATGGCGATCTCCCCGGGCCGGCGGCTCGCCAACCCGCGCAGCAGCAGCGGCGCAGCCGCCAGCACGACGGCCGCCAGCCCGATCGCGAGGCCGATTCCCGCGGCCGAGGCGACCGCGCCCAGCATCAGGCCGCCCACGATCTGGCCGAACGCGTCGCTCTGGGACGCAAACGAGATCACGGTCGCCCGCGAGCGCGATTCGAGGCCCGTGTTGAGGCAGGCCTGGAACAGCGGCTCCTCGACCACGCGGGCCACGCCCCCCGTGACGCCGGCGCCGGCGGCGACCCCGAACCGGCGGGTGAGAGCGAACACCGCGGTGGCTGCGGACAGCACAGCCAAAGCCGCGGCCAGCGGCCCCGCCGCCCCGTTCGGCCGTTGCTCCAGGCGGCGCGCCAGGCGACCGGCCAGCACGATGCCCAGCAGCGCCTCGATCGCCATCAGGCCACCCAACCAGACGACCGGCCGCTGACCGCCGGGGACGCCGACGTCGCGCAGGTAGTGGGCGGTGGAGAGCCGGTCGAAGCCCTCGCTGTAGGCGCCGACCACCGCGGCGATCAGCACCAGCCGCCGCAGATCGGGCCGGCGGCGTACCAGGGCCGTGCCCGCGCGCAGGGTGTCTCGCATCTCGCTCCACGTCTCGCGCTCGGCCGCCGGCGTGCGGTGGAAGTTGCGCTCGGGCATCACCACCGCCAGCACCAGCGCGACGGCCACCTGCACCAGGCCCCCGACCACGATCGGGAAGCTGATGCTGATCTGGGCCAGAATCACGGCCAGCGGGATGCCCACCAGGCGGGCGCCGTTCCAGGCCTGCGACCCTTCAAGCAGGGCCGAGCCGGCCGCGCGCTCGCCCAGCTCGTCGTTCAGCCATGCCTGCTCGGCGCCGCTGCAGAAAACCGCGCCCAGACCGAACAGCACCGAGCCGGTCAGCACCCCGGAAAGCGACGGCACCAGCCCCTCGATCGTGAAGCCGATACCCGTCAGGGCGATGCCGATGATGATCGAGAGCCGCCGGCTGAAGACGTCGGCGACCACGCCGGTCGGCACCTCGCCCAGCATGCAGACGACCTCCAGCACGGTGCCGGCCACCACCAGCTGGAATGCGGACAGGCCGACGGCGGTGGCCTGGTAGATCAAGTTGACGGTGACGATCAGGGTGAAGCCGAGACCCTGGACCGCGCACCAGCCGAGATAGACGCGTCGCGCGTCCAAACGGGGGACCATGCGTAGCTCCAGTCATCGAAGAGGCCGGCAGCTCGGGCCGGCGTGATGTCTAGGAGCAGGCTGGCATGACGAAGCCAGATTACCACCGATGGAACCACTTCTCGACGAGATCTGGCCGTGCTCTTCGTCGCTCGTGATGAGGGCGGCGCGACCCCAACCGTCCCGGGTACAGTTCCCGCCGATGCCCCGCAAGTATCCAACGGTGCTCGAACTGGTCGGCAACACGCCACTGGTGCGCCTCCAGCGCATGACCGAGGGCATCGAGGCGACCGTGATCGCGAAGCTCGAGTATCTCAATCCCGGCGGCTCGGTCAAGGACCGGATCGGCCTGCGCATGATCGAGGCGGCCGAGCGGGAGGGCAAGCTGAAGCCCGGCGGCACGATCGTCGAGCCGACCTCGGGCAACACCGGCGTCGGCCTCGCCATCGCGGCGGCCATCATGGGCTACCGCTGCATCTTCGTGATGCCGGACAAGATGAGCCAGGAGAAGATCTCGCTGCTGCGCGCCTACGGCGCCGAGGTGGTGATCTGCCCGACCGCCGTCGAGCCCGACTCGCCCGACAGCTACTACTCGGTCTCGGACCGGCTGGCGGAGGAGATCCCGGGAGGCTTCAAGCCCGACCAGTACTCGAACCTGGCCAACCCGCAGGCCCACTTCGAGACGACCGGCCCCGAGATCTGGGAGCAGACCGGCGGCGAGCTGGACGCGGTCGTGATCGCGCTCGGCACCGGCGGCACCGTGTCCGGGGTCGCCCGCTACCTGAAGCAGCAGAACCCCGAGATCCGGATCGTGGGCGCCGACCCCGAGGGCTCGATCTACTCGCAGCCGAAGGACGTGCACCCCTACCTGGTCGAGGGCATCGGCGAGGACTTCTACCCCGCCACCATGGATCTCTCGCTGATCGACGAGTTCGTGACCGTGTCCGACCGCGACTCGTTCGTGACCGCGCGCCGGATGGCCCGCGAGGAGGGCCTGCTGGTGGGCGGATCAGGCGGCACCGCTGTCTGGGCGACGCTCGAGGTCGCGCGACGGCTGGGCGCCGGCGCCACCGTGCTGACGCTGATCCCCGACGGCGGCCGCGCCTACCTGTCCAAGTTCTACGACGACAACTACATGCTCGAGCACGGCTTCCTGGAGCGCAGCGCGCCCGCCCCCACCGTCGAGGAGGTGCTGCGCCACACCCGCGGCGAGCATGCCGAGCTGCCGGAGCTGGTCACGATCGAGGCCAGCCACAAGGTCGGCGAGGCGATCGAGCTGATGCAGCGCTACTCGATCTCGCAGCTGCCGGTGGTACGCAGCAAGCCGGCCGACTCGCTGGCCGACGTGGTCGGCTCGCTGCAGGAGCGGGGAGTGCTCGACCGGGTTTTCAATAACCCCGACGCGGTCATCGAGGGCGTCGCACAGGGGATGCAGCCCCCGCTGCACGTGATCGACTCCCGCGAGTCGATCGACCGCGTGTTCGCCGACCTGACCGGAG
>JAWVEC010000310.1:0-3219 GCA_033856975.1 Gaiellales bacterium | reverse complement strand
GATACCGCTGCGCGACAACCTGCTGATCGGACGCCCTGACGCAACCTGGGACGAGGTGCTGGCGGCCAGCCGCGCGGCCGGCGTGGACGCGTTCGTGGAAGACCTGCCGGACGGCTACGACACGCTGATCGGCGAGCGCGGCGTGAACCTGTCCGGTGGCCAGCGCCAGCGGGTGGCGCTCGCCCGCGCGCTGCTTCGCGGCGGTGGTGCAATCGTGATGGACGATCCGCTCTCGGCCGTGGACACCACCACCGAGCGCGACCTGCTGCGGACGATCCGGCCCGCGCTGGGCGGGCGCACGGTCGTGATCGCAACCCAGCGCCTCTCCACCGTCGCGCTGGCGGACCGGGCCGTGGTGATCCGCGACGGACGCGTGGTCGAGGACGGGGCGCCCCGCGATCTGGTGCTGCGGGGCGGCGAGTTCGCGGCCCTGTTCGGAGACGAGACGGTTGCCGCATAGCCGCCGCACGGGGCTGACGCGGCTCTCGATCTACCTGCGCGGGCGCTGGTGGGCGGTGGCCGTGCTGGTGGTGGTGGCCACCGGCCAGGCGGCCGCCCAGACCGGCGGCTGGCTGCTGGTGCGGGCCGCCATCGACAACGGCATCAGCAAAGGTGACAAGAGCTACCTGACGGTGATCGTCGCCATCTACGTGGTCGTCGGCGGCGCAGGCTGGGTGCTGAGCGGGATCCTGATCCGCGGCCTGGCCGGCATCGGCCAGGGCATCGTGCTCGGCCTGCGCAGGGATCTGTTCGACCACCTGACGTCACTCTCGCTGCGCTACTTCTCGGAGCAGCGTGCGGGCTGGATCATCGCGCGGCTGACCAGCGATGTGGACGCGCTGTCGGACGCGCTGTCACAGGGGCTGCCGACGTTGGCCGCGAACGTTCTGCTGCTGCCCACGGCCGTGGCGGCGGTGTTCCTGGTCGACTGGCGGCTGGGATTGATCGCCTTCATCATCCTGCCGCCGGCGCTGGTGCTGACGCGCTGGTTCCAGCGCCAATCGTCGGTGGCGCAGCTCGAGGTGCGAAACCGCATCTCGGCCGTGACCGCGCAGCTGGCCGAGTCGGTATCGGGGATGGCAATCGTGCAGGCGTTCGGCCGCGAGCGGGCATTCCAGGCCGAGTTTGGCGAGCTGAACATCTCCAACCGGTCGGCCAACGTGCGGACGCAGACGCTCTTGTCGGTGTTCTTTCCGTCGATCGAGCTGCTGGGCATGGCATCGACGGCGGCCGTGCTGTTGCTGGGCGCGCACCTGTACGCCGACGGCTCGATCACGATCGGCACCCTGATCACCGCCGTCTATCTGCTGCAGCTGGTGTTCCAGCCACTGCAGGAGCTGTCTGACGTCTACGGCCAGCTGCAGAGCGCGGCCGCGGCGATGATCAAGGTGACGTCGGTGCTGGATGCGGAGCCCGATATCAGCGATCGGCCCGGCGCCCTCGCCATGCCGCCGATCGACGGTCGGCTGGAGTTGGACGCGGTGCGGTTCTCGTACGGCAGCAACGAGGTGCTGCACGGAGTCGATGCCACGGTCGATCCGGGCGGCTGCCTGGCACTGGTCGGGCAGTCGGGCGGCGGCAAGTCGACGCTCGCGAAGCTGATCGCTCGCTTCTACGACCCGTCCGACGGCGCGGTGCGCGTGGACGACCACGATCTGCGCGACGTGAAGCTGGGAACCTACCGGCGCCAGCTGGGCGTGGTGCTACAGGATCCGTTCCTGTTCTCGGGCACGATCGCTGACAACATCCGCTTCGCGCGGCCTGACGCGAGCGATGAGCAGGTGCGCGAGACGGCGTCCGCGATCGGCGTCGATCGCGTGGCCGCGCGGCTGCACGGCGGCCTCGACCACGTGGTGCGCGAGGGAGGAGCCGGGCTGTCGGCGGGAGAGCGGCAGCTGATCTCGATCGCCCGCGCGCTGCTGGCCGACCCCCGCATCCTGATCCTGGACGAGGCCACGTCGAACATCGACCGGCCGACCGAGATCCTGATCGAACGGGCGCTCGACCGGCTGCTGCACGGGCGTACCTCGGTGATCATTGCCCACCGGCTGGCGACGGTGCGGCGTGCGGACGAGATCCTGGTGGTGGAACGGGGAGTGGTCGTGCAGCGGGGCAGCGAGAAGCAGCTGCTGGCAGTGGACGGCCCGTTCCGGCGGCTGGCGCACGACCTCAGCGGCGCGACGGGCGGCGCGGCCGTCACCGGCCCGTAGTAGACGGCTCCCCGGCTCCCGGCACCGGTAGAATCGCGGCCGTGGATCACGAGCCTGACCGCCCTCGACCGCCGACCTCGGCGGTCGTGCTGATCATGCTCGGACTGGCGGCGGGTGTGCTCGGCGTCGTCCTGGTGGCTACCATCGGCGCGCTCGGCCTGCTGCTGTTCGGCCCCTCGCTGGCGCTGTTCGCCACCGGATTCGCGATCGCCCGAAAGGGCGTGCCCGGAGCCTGAACGTCAGGGGCCAACGCCGGGTGGTCACCGGAAACGTTGCCGCTCTTCGGAACCACGCCGGTGCGCTTGTAGAGTTGCGGCAGTGTCGTCCGCACTCCTGCCCGTCTCGGAACCGTTGTCGCAGGCCGACCGCCAAGCGGTCGACGGCGCGCTGTTGCCAGGCGAGGCCGAGCGATGGGCGGGCACGCCCAGCCGCCGACTGCGCTTCAGCGCCGGCGACCTCTACACCGTCCCCTTCTCGATCATGTGGCTGTCCTTTGCGATCTTCTGGGAGGCCGGCGTGGTCGGAAGCGGCGACGGCGGGTTCTTCGTGCTGTGGGGCATCCCGTTCATCGCCATCGGCCTGTACCTGCTGGTCGGTCGCTACATCTACGCGGTCTATCGCGACCGGCGCACCGTCTACGTGATCACCGACCGGCGGGTGATGTCGATCGTCCGTGGCCGGGCGGGCGAGACAGTGCTTGCCTTCGACCGCGACAAGCTGAACGGCGTGTTCATGCGTCCTGGCCGAAACGGGCGCGGCACCGTCTCGTTCGGTGGGCAGGTGTCGTCGATGGACGCCGCCGGCATGGGTACGTTCACCTCGGGTAGCCGCCGCTACGGTAGTCGCCGCGATTACCGCGGCTATGACCTGGCCTTCTTCGACGTGGCCAACCCACAAGGCGTGGCCGCGCTGATCTCGACTGCCGAGGACGACAACTACCGACAACCCGGAAGGTAGCCGCGCACGCTGTGAGAGACTCAGACGGCATGGGCTGTTCGATCGCACTTCA
>JAWVEC010000309.1:0-20674 GCA_033856975.1 Gaiellales bacterium | reverse complement strand
CCAGCCGCCGGCCGCGGCCGGCCCGAAACGCGGCCATGCACAGGAGCACGGCCAGAGGCAGCATCACCGTCCAGGCGCCGGGGCGAAGCGCCTGCCGGGCCATTCCGGAGACGGCCACCGGCAGCCGGTCGACGCGGCCGAACAGGTAGCCCGGGTGGATGGCCTGCGCAATCGGCAGGCCGCCGTTGGGCTGGATGGCGTGGTGTGCCTTCGACCAAAGCAGCCACGGCAGCATGCTCGCAAACACAGCCGCCGCTGACAGCACGACCGGCCGCAGCGGCCGCCGGGCCGACCACGAGAAGGCGATCACGGCCAGCATCAACAGCGCCACGAACACCGTGCCCTCCTGCTTGACGGCGGCGGCCGCAGCGGCGAACGCGAGCATCAGCACCGTCCAGCGCCAGTCGCCGCCGTCGATGTAGCGCCAGCCGGCCAGCGCGGCCAGCGCGAACATGATTGCCATCGGCGCGTCCGCAGACCCCGAGCCGATCTGGGTCGCGAGCGAGGGGGCGAGCCCGATCAGGAGCAGCGCCGGCCACAGCAGGACGGCCGGCACGCGATCGCGCAGCAGCTCGGCCAGCGAGACGAGGAACCCGACCAGGAACAGCCAGGCCTGAAGGTGGATCACCTGGGTGTCGAGCGTGCGCATGAAGCGAAAGTCGATCGCCTCCAGCGCCGGATACAGGAGCGGATAGTCAAGGTGCAACGAGCGGTAAGCCGGTGCGGCAAACAGCGCCGGATCGAGGCCGTGCAGGAGGATGATGGCGCGCGCCTTCATCGTCCACATCGTCCACGAGTCCCAGTCGACCAGCGGCTTGAGAGCGTCGTGCACGAACAGGATCGCCAGGTAGCCGGCCAGCAGCGCCTGGATCGCCCGCGTCATCAGGACGGCCGGACGCGGCCGGGGCAGCGCGGGGCGAAGCATCGAGCCGCCGCCGCGGGCGAGACCGGTCAGCGCCAGCAGGCCGCAGCCGACCAGCACCTGCCACAGCTCAAGCGACAGGCCCGCGATCAGGGCGAGCGCCGCCAGCGAGCCGCAGACCGAAACCCCCAGCATGTACAGCAGCCCGACCGCGCCGACCAGATCGGCTCGGCTCGTCCACACGCCGAGCGCGCGGCCCAGCCCGACGCCGGCGGCCAGGAAGCAGGCGTTCGCGGCCAGCAGGGCGAGAACGTCGGTGATCAATGCCTGACCTCGCCCAGGAAGATGGGATCGAACGTGAACTGCCGCGAGTAGGTGACTCCGGGCAGGTCGATCCGCTTGGGCGCCAGCACCCAGTCAGCCTTCGCCGGATCGTCCACGGCAACCCGCGGCAGCAGGTAGGTGTACGCCCAAAACCGGAACGCCCCGTTGCCGCGGATGTAGAGCTTGGCATCCCGCGGCACGGTCGCCTTGACGCGGACGAACGCCCGTGGATGCAGCGAGTACTGCGTGGCGGCGGCCAGATCGGCCTGCGAGCGGCCGAGCCGATGGTAGATCCGGATTCGCGCCAGCGTGTCATGCGCCACGCCGGGGAGCCAGAACAGCGCCGCAGCGACCGCCAGCGCGGGCACCAGCGCCACCGGCGCCGAGCCCAGCTGTGTGCGGGCGACGCGAAACACGACGACCGCGGCCGCGACGGAGACCGCCAATGACACCACGGTGAGAATCACGCCGGCCGTAGCCTACCAACGCCACCCACCGCGGCCCGCTCGTCAGCTACTGGCGCGCCTGCGGTGCTCCGCACGGCTCGCGCAGCCAACGCAACCGGCGGTCAGGGACCGCCGAAGTCGGCAGTGATGTAGTAGGCCGCGTGGCCCGCCCAGGTGCCCTTTGCCACACCGATGCCGATCGCCCGGAAGTGCCCGTTCAGCAGGTTGGCGCGGTGCGGGGAGCTGTTGATCCAGGCCTGCAGCGTCTGCCCGGGCGTCCACAGTCCAACGGCCAGGTTCTCTCCCACCCAGCTTCCCTTGTAGCCGTACCAGCGGATCCGCTGCAGCCAGCCCACTCCGGACGCTGAGGAGTGGCTCAGCAGGTGGTGGGTCGCCATGTTGCCGCTGTGGGCGATCGCGGCGCGCTGAAGGTTCAGATTCACTTTCAACCGGCCGCGGCCATGGTGCACGCGGTAGGTGTTGATCTGCGAGAGCAGGCTCGCTCGGTATGTCGTGGCCGAGAACGACGCTTCGGCGACGGCGGGGGCCAGGCTTGTCAGCGTCATGGCCAGCAGACACACAATCAGCAGTTTTGCCCTCAGTGGTATCGCTCCCTCGGTTGCATCGCGGCGATGCTAGTGCACGTAGCGCCCGAAATTGCCGCACTTACGCCATCGTTACAAACTCTTTGCGGCGGAGTCACAGATTCTCGGGTGACCGGATCGCCGCCGCTTTATCCTTATCGGCGTCTGGCGGCGGGAACTTTAAGCCCCAGTGATCGGGATGGGCAGAGGGTTTTGCCTCCTCCTCCCAGCGGTGCGGCGGCCTGAACGGCTGAGCCCGTAGCTGAGCGCCGCTTTACAGCGGGCGCACGCCCAGCTTCACGTCCACCATCCGCGTTTTTCCGCCCCGTACCACCCTCAGGTGCAGCACCTCGCCCGGGCTGCGCGTCGACACCAGCCGCACGAACTGGTCGGAGCTGGCCACGGCCTTGCCGTCAACCTGCACGATCACGTCCCCGCTGGGACGCAGGGTGCCGTCCTGGAAGTGTTCCAGCTTGTCTCCCACCACCAGTCCAGCCTGCTGGGCCGGGCCGCCGGGGGTGATGTCCTCGATCAGCGCGCCCTGCCGGACGGAGAGGTGGAACTGATCGGCCACCGCCGGGGTGACCGTGCCCAGCCGCACGCCCAGCCAGCCGTAGGCGACGTGCCCCGTTTCGACCAGCTGCTTCATCGAGCGCTGGGCGAGATCGATCGGCACCGCGAAGCCGACGCCCTCGCCGCCGCCGCTGGTGGACTGGATCTGGGCGTTGATGCCGATCACGTTGCCGGCCGCGTCGAACAGCGGGCCGCCCGAGTTGCCATGGTTGATGGCCGCGTCCGTCTGGATCGCGCCCGGGATCTGGAACGCGGTGCCGCTGGCCAGCGAGCGGTTGATCGCCGACACGACGCCCACCGAGAGCGAGCCCGCCTCCAGGAACGGGCTGCCGATCGCTGCCACCGGCTCGCCCACCTTGACCTGCGACGAGTTGCCCAGCGGCACCGGGCTCAGCTTCACGTTGGGATCGGTCACCCGCAGCACCGCCACGTCCGCGAACAGGTCGTAGCCGACGATCGATGCGTCCACCTGGTCGCCGTCGGCAAACCGCACGTACACGTGATCGGCTGGCTTCACGTCCTGAGGCTGCACGCCGCTGGTCGCCGAGTTCGTAACCACATGTGCGTTGGTCATGATCAGCCCGTCCGAGCTGACAACGAACCCGCTGCCGCCCGACTCGCCGGTGGGGAACATGGCCGCAATCGTGACCACCCCGGCGATGCGGTCGCGATAGATCGCTCCCGCGTCGAGGCCGTGGCCGTTCGGGGCGACGGTCACCGGCTGGGAGGTGACGGTCGGCAGCGAGCTCTGCACCACCGTGGTCGAGCCATCGAAGACACCGCTCGATGCAGCCACGGCGACGGTGACGACGGCCGCGACGACGCCGGCGGCGAATCCCGCGATGACGGCCAGGGGAGCGGTTCCACGCATGCCGCGAAGGTTAGCGAGCTACGCCGGCTCGGCCGGCAGGCTGAGCGCGAAACGCGTCTCGCCGGCGGAGCCGTCCAGCTCCAGCCGGCCGTCCATCCGCTCGGCCAGCTCGCGGGCGATCGCCAGGCCAAGTCCGCTGCCGGCCGCGCTGGTGGCCTCGCCGCGGTAGAACCGCTCGAACAGGTGCCGGGCCGCCCCCGGGTCGACACCGGGGCCGTCGTCGCTCACCTCCAGCCGCACAACGCCGTCCTCGGCGGTCACCGCCACCCGCACCTGGGTGCCGTTCGGATTGTGGCGGATGGCGTTGTCCAGCAGGGCACGGCCGATCTGCTGCACCCGCTGTTCGTCTGCGATCGCGTGCGGCAGCACGCCGGTGGGGCGCACCAGCGAGATGCGGCTGCCATGTCCGGCCGCCAGCCCGCGGAACTCGCGCACCAGGCCGCGCGCCGTGACCTCCAGGTCGATCGGCTCGTGCTCCACCTCGACCGCGTCGGCATCCAGCCGGGACAGGTCGAGCAGGTCGGTGGCCAGCTTCGTCAGCCGCGTCACCTGCTCGCGCATCTCACGCAGGAAGCCGGCCCGGGTGTCTTCGTCGATGTCCTCGTCGTCCAGCAGCTCGAGGAAGCCGCCCAGCGAGAACAGCGGCGTCCGCAGCTCGTGCGACGCGTTGGCGACGAACTCCTTGCGCGCCTGGTCGGCGCGGTCGAGCCGCGTCTGCATCAGATCGAACGCGCGCGCCAGCTGTCCGAGCTCGTCCGGCGACTTGTCGCCGATCGGCGTGCCGAACTCGCCCAGCGAGATGCGGGTCGCGCCGCGCTCCAGGCGCGCCAACCGGTGGGTGACGGCGTGCGCGGCCGCCCAGCCCACCAGCGAGGCGATCGCCAGCGCCAGCGCGGTCGCGATCAGGATCCGCCGCTCGACCAGATCGGCCGTCTCGTTGACGTCGGTCACCTGCTGGCTGAGAGCCACCACGCCGCCGTCCTCATTCTTGAGCGTGAATGCAACCACCAGGTCGCCGCCGCCGCGGCCGGTGGCCAGGCCCGTCCTGACCGCGCGCCGCACCACCGGATCGTCGCGGCTGACGCCGGCGCGGTCGCTGACGCTGGTGTCAAGGACGCGGCCATCGGTCACCTGGAAGACGCCGACGCGGGCATTCGCCAGCCGGCTGATGCGGGTCAGGCTGCGGCGCGCGGTACCGAAGTTACCGGTGTGGATCGCGTTTCGCAGCACCTGGTCCTTCACCTGCTCGGTGTGTGCCACCTCCTCCAGCCGGTTGAAGCGCTCGCTGATCAGGTTGTCGCGCAGTGTCGGCACGACGTACAGGAAGACGACACCCATCGCCGTCGCCACCACCGCTGCCAGCACAGCGATCAGACGCAGCCGCAGCGACCTCACGGCGGCAGGGGCGCCGCGGGTGTGTCGCGGAACCGGTATCCGGCGCCGCGCACGGTCAGGATGAAGGCCGGCTCGCCGGGATCGACCTCGAGCTTCTCGCGCAGGTGGCGGATGTGCACGTCGATCGTGCGCGGCTCGCGGTAGGCCGAGCCGCCCCACACCGCCTCCAGCAGCGCCTGGCGGCTGTAGACACGGCCGGGGTGGGTGGCCAGCGTGCGCAGCACCTCGAACTCGACATAGGTCAGCTCGGCGGCGTGGCCGTCGACCAGCACGGTGCGCTTGACGGGATCGATGGCGAGGCCGCCGGCGGTGATCGGCTCGTCGTCGGAGACGCGCCGCTCCGACAGCTGCGTCGCGCGCCGCAGCATGGCGCGGATGCGGCTTCGGAACTCGCGGATCGAGAACGGCTTGGTGATGTAGTCGTCGGCACCCAACTCCAGCCCGAGCACCTTGTCCACCTCGTCGTCGCGGGCCGTCAGCATCATGATCGGCACCGTGGAGGTGGTGCGAAGCCGCCGGCAGACCTCCAGCCCGTCCAGCTTGGGCAGCATCACGTCCAGTACCACCAGGTCGATCGGCATCTCGGCGAACCGGCGCAGCGCCTCCTCGCCGTCGCGGGCCTGGATCACGCGGTAGCCCTCCCGCTCGAGCGGGTATGTGAGCAGCTTCTGGATCGACTCCTCGTCGTCCACCAGCAGGATGGTTGCGTCAACCGACACGGTTGCATCGTAGTTGCACCCCTGGTCGGTGGCTGCCGCCGTGCTATAAGGGCGCGTGCCGCGCCGTGCCCACCCACGCAGGCCGCTCGTCTCATGGCCGCTCTACCGTCTGCTGGCGATCGTCGCGATCGTGCCGCTGCTGGTGACGGCACTGGCGGTGCGCGAGCCCTCGCTGCCGCCACCCCCGGCCCAGCCGCTGGCCGAGTTCGACGGCAGCGCCGCTGCGACCACGGCCGCCTCGATGAACTCGTTGCCGAGCCATCGCGAGCCCGGCGGGAGCGGTGACCTGGCCGCCGCCAACTTCGTGCGCGGCGAGCTGGCCAAGGCCGGATACAAGCTCACGGTGCAGAACTTCGCCGCCGACCTGCCGGGCCAGCCGAACGTGCCGCTGCGAAACGTGGTCGCCTACCTCCCCGGTCGCCGCAAGCAGCTGGTGGCCGTGTTCGCACACCACGACGCGGTCGGAAACGGGGTCGACGACAACGCCTCGTCGGTGGGCGTGATGCTGGAGCTGGCCAAGGAGCTGCAGCCGCTGACCCGCGAGCGCGGGATCGTGTTCGTCTCGACCGACGGCGGTACCAGCGGCGGACAGGGCGCCGCCTACTTCGCCTCCCACTGGCCACTTGCGCCGCGCGTCGAGGCGGCCGTGGTGCTCGACTCGGTGGCGGCGACGAGGGGCTCACAGATCAGGATCGTCGACCGGCCGGACACCGTCCGCGGCACCTCGCCGACCCTGTTTCGAGCGGCTCGCAGCGTGATCACGCGCGTCACCGGCAGCGCACCGATCGTGCCCGGCCTGCTCGACCAGTTGTCAGGGTTGGCAATCCCCTACTCGCTGTCCGAGCAGGGCCCGCTGCTGGCCCGCGGCGTGCCTGCGATCACCCTCACGGCGGGGCCTCCGCCCGATCCCGCCGAGAACGTCACCAGCCTCGACGCGACGCAGCTGGCGCAGGTCGGCAACGCCACCGCGAACCTGGTCGTCGAGCTGGACGGGGCGGCATCGATCGAGCCGGGGGGGCGGCCGGCGATCTTCGTCGGATCACGCACCGTGCGGGGATGGCTGGCGGAGGTCGCGCTGGTGGCGCTGCTGGGCCCGGCGGTGGCGTGCGTGCTCGACATGGCGGCCCGCTGCCGCCGCCGGCAGATCGCGCTGGCGCCCGCGGTGACCGCGCTCGGCTGGCGCTGCCTGGCGTGGGCGGCTGGGCTGATCACGCTGTGGCTGCTGCCGGTGCTGCCGGGCAGCCTGGCGTCCGGGCTGGCGGTCGCCCCCCAGGCGAACCGGATAGCGCTGTCCTGGACGGGCATCCTGCTGGCGCTGCTGGCCGGGCTGGCTGTGTGGCGGTTCGCCGGCCGGCCACGCACCTCGCCCGGTCCCCCGAGCACGGTCAGCGGCGCCGACCGCACGGCCGGCCTGGCGGCCGGTCTGTTGGGGATGTCGTTCGCATCGGCGTTGCTGGCCGCGACCAACCCGTTCGCGCTGATCCTGGTGCTGCCCGCGGTCCACCTCTGGCTGCTGCTTCCGACCGCCGCCCGGCTCGGCCGCCGGTTCATGGTTGCGCTTTTCATGCTCGGGCTGCTGGGCCCGATGCTGCTGACGTTCGAGTACGCCACCCGCTTCCACCTCGGCATCTCGACGCCGCGGGCGATGCTGGCGATGGTCGCCAGCGGCTACCTGTCACCGGTGATCGCAGCCTGCCTGACGCTGGCAGCCGCGTCGTCCGCACAGCTTGCGGCGCTGATCGCCGGACGCTACGGACCAGCGCATCCGCCCAAACGCGGGTATAACTGAGGCATGGCAACTCGCACCATGGCGGAGGGCACGTCCGCCAAGCCGCGCGGCGGTCGGCGCACGCGACGGCTCGGAAACGCGCTGATCGCGCTGGGCGTGGTCGTGCTGATGTACGCCGGGCTGATCCTGGCCTGGGGCGACCCGGTCACGTGGCTGTGGGCACACTGGCAGCAGCGTGCGCTGACCAGCGAGTTCCATCAGCAGGAGAAGCAGTTCACCGTCACCACGCCGCCGCCCGACTCGAGCGCCGCCAAGGCGCTGGTGCGAAAGGACGCGCAGGCCTTCAGCCACAGCCTCAAGGAGGGTCACGCCTTCGGCCGGCTCTCGATCGGCCGCATCGGGCTGAACGACGTGGTGGTCGTGCAGGGCACCACCGCCGGGATCGAGGCCGACCTCAGCAAGGGGCCCGGCCACTACATGAACACGCCGTTTCCGGGCCTCGGCGGCTCGGTCGCGATCGCCGGCCACCGCACCACGTTCGGGGCCTGGTTCCGACACATCGACGAGGTCCGAAACGGCGACTTCATCGACCTGCAGATGCCGTATGCGACCTTCCACTACAAGGTCGAGATGCACAAGGTGGTGGTGAACACCGACTGGAGCATCATCAAGCCCCAGGGCTACGAGCGGCTGGTGCTCTCGGCCTGCCACCCGATCTACAGCGCCTCGCATCGCTGGGTCGTCTTCGCCCGCGCCGTCTCGGTGACGCTGCCAGGCGACGGCGGCTCCTACAAGCTCTGATCCGACCCGCCTGATCCGACCCGGCAAACCGTCACGATCGAGCAACGATTCCGCAACGCCCGGGCGGGGAGTGTTTGACTCCAATAATTGGCGGCGGGAGGGAGTTGGGTCAACCAGGCCGCTGACCCGTGGCGATTGTGCAACAGAAGGGTGAATCTGGCGCGGGGAGTGTCTGGCACCTGAGGGGGCTAGAGCGGGAGGTACTCGACCAGCTCGCCGGCGGCGGTTTCGCCCTGGCCGGCGGCGATCAGGGCGATCGCGTCGGCCGCTGCTGCGTGCACGATCAGGTGCGAGTCCTGGGCGTCCTGGGCGTGCAGCTCCATGCCGGCAGCGCCCGTCGCCAGCCGGCAGCGGATCGCGTGATCGCGTCCCGGCAGCCGCCTGACCGGCGCCGCCAGCCGCGCCCGGGGACGCTGGCGCGGCTCGGCCCCCAGCATCGACTCCAGCGCGGCCCGCACGAACAGCTCGAAGCAGACCAGGCTCGACACCGGGTTGCCGGGCAGGCCAAAGACCAGCGTGCCGTCATCGGCGACGCCGAACCAGAGCGGCTTCCCCGGCTTGTGGGCAACCCGCCAGAACACCTCGCGCACGCCCAGCGCGTCCAGCGCCGGCTTGACGTGATCGTGCGGCCCGACCGAGACGCCGCCCGACGAGACGACCACGTCGGCGGCCGCAAGCGCCGCGGCGAACGCCGCCTCCGTGGCCGGGCGATCGTCGGCCACCGTGCCCGCGCCCACCACCTCCGCGCCCGCGCGGACGGCCTGTGCGGCGATCGCGGTCGCGTTCGACTCGTAGATCTGGCCCGGCTCGAGCGGGTTGCCCGGCGCCACCAGCTCGCTTCCGGTCGCCAGCACGGTGATCCGCGGCCGGTCGCACACCTCGACCGTGCCGGCACCGGCGGCAGCGATCGCCGCCAGCAGCGCCGGCGTCAGGACGGCGCCGGCGTGGGCCACCGCCTCGCCGGCGGCGACGTCTCCCGCGGCCGGCCGGATCCATGCCCCTTTCCGCGGCCGCGTCGCGACCAGGCCGTCTCGCTCCTCCGCGTCCTCGATCGGAACCACCGCGTCGGCGCCCTCCGGCAGCGGTGCGCCGGTGGCGATGCCGGCGGCAGAGCCCGCCGGCAGCACGCCGGGGCGATCGCCGGCGGCGACCCGGAACGCGATCGGAACCGGCGCCCCGCCCAGCTCGGCCGCCCGCACCGCGTACCCATCCATCGATGAGGTGGCAAACGGCGGCAGGTCGACGACGGCGGCGACGTCGGCGGCCAGCACGCGTCCCGCCAGCCGGTGGTCGATCGGCTGGACACTCGATCCGATCCGCGGCGCCGTCTCACGGATCAGCTCGAGCGCACGTTCGACCGAGAGCAGCGCCGTCGTCGCCATCTCAGATGGTCGATTCCATAGTCAGTTTCATCTCAGGTTGTGGGCGGCGGCTTGCCGTTGCCGTTGCCGTTCCCGCCCGAGCTGCCGTTCGACTTGCCGGTGCTGCCGCTGCCACTGCTGGAAGGCGTCGGGCATCCGCCGGTCGCGGTTACGGTCGTGCCACCGGCGCCGGTGGTCGGCGTGACCGGGGTGCACGGGATGTAGGTGGGGAACTGCGAGTGGAACGGCACCCACTGCACGGGGTGATTGGGCAGCGGCCAGGCGTAGAGGGGCGGGAACTGCTTCGGCTCGAGTGCGAAGGCCTGCTCCATGAACTGGCGCCAGATGGTGGCCGGGATGTCGCCGCCGAACGGGGAGTGGCCGTTCAGGTTTGTGAGCGTGATCTCGCCCTTGGGGTAGCCCATCCAGACGCAGGCTGTCAGGTTGGGCGTGAAGCCGCAGAACCAGGCGTCCTTGTAATCGTTGGTCGTTCCCGTCTTGCCGGCCTCGATGCGTCCGTCCGAGAACTGGGCGGTGGCGGATGCAGTGCCACAGCAGATCGGCCCTTCCAGCACCTTGTCCGCCTCGTAAGCCACGCCGTCGCTGAGCACCCGGCGGCCCTTGGTGGGGAACGACTGGATCGTCTTGCCTGTATCGATGCTGCTGTACGAGGTCACGAACTGCGGATCGTGGCGAACGCCGTTGGCCGCCAGCGTCGAGTAGGCCGCCGTCATCCAAAGCGGCGAGACGGGGCTGACACCGAGCGTGATGGCGGGATACGGCGCCAGGTTGATCGAGCGGGGAATGCCCATCTTGTGGGCGGTGTCGACGATCGACTGCGCACCCAGGTCGATCGCCAGCCGGGCGAACACGGTGTTGTCCGACTGGGCGGTGGCGTCGACCAGGGTGCGGGGCGCGTTCAGCTCCTCGCTGTCGCTGGCCGTGTCCACCACCCAGGGATTGTCGGGCCCGATCGCCGTGTTGGGGAACAGATACTCAAGGTGGGCCGACATCTCCGAGGTGGTGGCCGGGTTGTAGCCGTCCGCGATGGCGGTCGTGAGCGTGAACATCTTGAACGTCGAGCCGACCTGGCGGTAGGCCTCGGCCGGGATGTTGAACTGGGCGTTCTTGCCGTAGGGCACCGAGGCGTCCATCGCCAGCACCTGGCCGTTTCGGGGATCGATCGCGACCATCGCCGCGGCCGGCGCGCCGCTCCAGCTCATCGTGTCGGTGAGGATGGTGTGAGCCGCGTCCTGCAGCTTGGGATCGAGCGTGGTGTGGATAGCCAGACCGCCCTTGCGGACGGTGTTTCGGCCCAGCTTCTCCTCCATCGTCTGGCGCACCCAGGCGACGAAGTAGCCCTTGTCTCCGCCGGTGCGATCGAGATAGTTGCCGGGCTTGGTGCCGAGGGGCGTGTGGACGGCGGCGTCGTACTGGGTCTGGGTGATGTCGCCCTGGGACAGCATCGCGGCCAGCACCTCGTTGCGCCGCGACTTGGCCGCTCTTCGGTTCGAGATCGGGTTGTAGGTGATCGGGTTCTGCGGCAGGCCGGCGATCAGGGCGGCCTGGGCGATGTTCAGATGTGCGCAGTGGCGGCTGAAGTAGCGCAGCGCGGCGGCCTCGCAGCCGTACGTCACGGCGCCGTATGGGACGATGTTGAGATACTCGGTCAGGATCTTGCCCTTCGACCACTGGTCGGCCATCTGCGTCGCCAGGTAGGCCTCCCGGATCTTGCGCGTCCACGACTGCTCGTTCGAGAGGTAGAGGTTCCGCACCAGCTGCTGCTCGAGGGTCGATCCGCCCTGCTGGATCGACCCGGCCTTGAGGTTGTCGATCATGGCCCGGACGATGCCCTGGAAGTCGAGGCCGCCGTGCTGGCGGAAGCGCTTGTCCTCGATGTCGATGGTGGCCTTCTTGAGCCACGGCGAGATACGGCTACCGGGCACCGGCAGGCGGTTCTCGGTCGAGGAGACGGTCTCCAGCAGGTTGCCGTTGCGATCGAAGATCTGCGAGTTGATGCCGGGCGGATCGGCCGTGAGCGTGTCCAGGCTGACACCGGACAGCGTGTCCTGCACGAACACCGCGCCGGCCACGACACCCGATGCAAGCAGCGCCAGCGACCCCATCGCCACGACCACCGACAGCGTCGCCATCACCGAGCGGCGGCCGCCCCGCCGCGCCCGCGCCCGGCGCTTGCGCCGCTTGTGGGCGACGTGTGCCAGCACCTCGTCATACGAGCTACGGCGATCGCGGGGCGGGGTCACTCCACCACCTCGGCCGCGACGTCGCGGAACACGCCCTCATCCGCCAGCCGCGTCAGCGCGCGTTCGCGCAGCCAGATCGACGTCTGGGCGGCCTGGCCGGGGTCCGGCGTCCACACCGCAACCGAGTAGACCGCCCCCAGCTCGTTCAGCTCGAGCACCGTGACCCCGGGATCGGAACGGTTGCTGATTCGCCCCGGGGCGAGGCTGGGCAGCTCCGACAGCACCTCGCGCACGCGGGCCGGGTCGGCCGTCAGCGGCACGGTCAAGCGCACCTGGGCGAGGCTGACGGCGTCGATCAGCGTGTGGTTGGTGACCCGCGAGTTCGCGAGCTCCTCGTTGGGAATCAGCACCCGCCTATTGTCGGGTGTGCGCAGGCGCGTGTATGTGAGCCCGATGTCCTCCACCAGCCCGTCGGCATCGCCGATCTGCACGCGATCGCCGAGCCGCACAGGCTGGTTGATCGCGATCATGACCCCGGCCACGAAGTTGGCCAGCGTCGAGCGGGCGGCGAACCCCACCGCCAGGCCGATCACCGCGGACGATGCGAAGACGGTCTGGGCGTAGGCGTGCGCCGAGGGGATGTTGAACAGCACGGCGCCGATGCCCAGGAACAGCACCACCGCCAGCACGATCCTGCGCAGCAGCCGGTAGCGCGTCTCGAGCACCACCCGGTCGCCGACCGGCAGCCGCTGCGACCAGAGCCGCCCGTAGCGTGACATCACCTGGTCCACGGCCCAGCCCACCACCAGCACGCCGATGGCGATCGCGATCGTGGGCCAGTTATCGCGCAGCCAGTCGTCCGTCGTAGATCACCTTCCCGGAGGCGAAGTCGATCATGCCCACCGTGACGAGCCTGTCGCTGCCGCCGACCCGTCCGGTGACGTTCCACACTAGCCTGGAGTTCGTCGCCAAGTCGCGGCTCCCCTGCATGGTCGAGAGCTTGACCCGCCGGTCGGGGAGCCACAGAAGCGAGACCGCCGCCGGCCGCAGGCTGCCGTCGTCGAATGCGCCCAGCGCCAGCCGGCGAGCCTGGGAGGGCGTGCCTGCAGCCGCCCAGCCGTCGCCGCTGACCGCGATCAGGAAGCGCCAGCCCTCGACGGGATGCGACAGAAATGCGACCGGTTCGTCGGCAGCGGTCGCCCGCCGGGCGAGCTCGGCAGGGACGTAGATCACCGTCCCGGCCAAGGCCACGACGATGAAGGCCCAGAACAACCAGCTTCGGCGGCGCACGGTCGAACAGTACAATCGCCCGGCCATGATGCCGCGCCTCTCGATTCCGCTGCTGCTCTCCCTCGCCCTGCTGACCGCGTCCTGCGGCTTCAAGCACGAGCCGATCGGCAACCTGCCCCCCTTTCCGCAGACGGTGCACGACGGCCTCGACCGCGAGATCGTGATCGACAAGACGCCCAAGCGGATCGTCTCGCTCGATCCTGGCATGACCGCGGCCCTGTATTCGATCGGCTCCGGTAAGCTGGCCGTCGGCGGCAGCGGCAAGGAGACCTATCCGCGCCCCGCGCTGAAGCTGCCGGCAATGCTGGCCGGCGACGGCACAATCGACATCAAGGCGCTGAAGCACGCCCTGCCCGACATCGTCCTGGCTCCCGCCAGCCTGGTGCCGACGAAGGACGACGCCAACAAGCTCCAGTTGCGGGTCGGGGCGAGCGTCTACGTGGTGCGCGCCACCAGCGTGGCCGGCGTCGAGAACGACATCGGCGAGCTCGGCCTGATGACCGGCCACGCCGACCAGGCGCGGGGTCTGGCGAACCGGATCCAGTCGCGCGTCGACGCCGTCACCAAAGCGGTGGCCGGCCTGCCGCGGGTGAAGACGTTCGTGGACGTCGGACTGCGGTTTACGATCGCGCCCGGCCAGATGCCGTCAGACCTGATCCGGCTCGCCGACGGCCTGAACGTGGCCGCCGAGGCGGATCCCAGCCAGGCGTACACGATCTCCCAGCTCAACGCCGCGGCGCCCGAGGTCTACCTCTCGCAGGCCGGACAGGGCTGGACGCTGGCCGATCTGCTCGCCCGCAAGGGCCTGGCCGGCCTGCCCGCCGTCCAGCAGAAGCGGGTGGTCGAGCTGCCGGAGTCGACGCTGTACGAGGACGGTCCGCGGGTCGGCGACGCGTTGGCCGAGATCGCGCGGGCGCTGCACCCCGGGCTCCAGATCACGCCGTGACCAGCCCCTGCTGACGTGAGCGGCGAGGTGCGGATCCCGGCGCGATGGCTGATTCCTCCGGTGCTGCTGATCGTCGTGAACGCGATTGCCCTCAACATCAGCAACGCCGGCGTCTCGCGCAACGGCCTCTACCGGCCCTCGGTGCTGGTCTCGGCCGCGATCTCGGCCGCCGTGCTGGGCGGCTATGCGCTGCTGGCCGCGCGGCTGGCACGGGTCGACCCGCGTGCCGCCCTGGCGCTCGACCCGCCCGCCGGCATGCGACGCGCGGCACGCCTGGTGGTGCTGGCCGTGGTGGTGATCTCGCTGGCGGGGATCGCGCTCGAGCCTCTGCTGCACGGCGACCGTGAGCAGGGGTTGACGCCGACCCGGATGCCGCACGGCGGCGAGTGGTTGACCCTGGCGGTCGCCCTGGTGCTGCTGGGGATGCTGGTTCCGTTGTGCGAAGAGCTGCTGTTCCGCGGGCTCGGCTTCGCGGCGGTGCAGCGGTTCGCGGTGCCGGTCACGGCCACGGCCTTTGCGATCGCCCACGGGCTGCCCGCACTGCTGCCGCCCGTGTTCGTGGCGGGACTGGCGCTGGGTGAACTCCGCCGCCGCACCGGATCGCTGTGGCCGGGGGTGGCGGCACACGCCGCGGTCAACCTGCTCGGTATCCTGGTCGCGCTGCTGACAGCAGGCTGAAGCAGTCCGCGCGCCGTCAGATCGGTAGACTGGCGCCCTGATGGACACCGCGAGAGACACGATCGTGGAGGGCTACCGGGAGCGGATCGGCGCCGTCGACGCCGAGATCCTGGACGCGTTCAACCGGCGGGTGGCGCTGGTCGGCGAGCTGCACGCGCACAAGCGCGAACAGGGCCACCCGATGCGCGATCCGGCCCGCGAGCGGGCGTTGATCGAGCGGTTGACCGCGGTCAACGGCGGCCCGCTGTCCGATCAGGGGCTGGAGCGCCTGTACCGGCTGCTGATCGAGGTGTGCACCGCAGAGGCAGCGCCAACGGCGTAGCCACCGACGGTTGGGCTGGCAGGATGAGCAACACGATCTGGAGGCGGATGTGAGCGTGACAACGACCGATGTTGTGGTGGCGGCCAGCGGAGTGACGCGGCGCTACGGCGAGGGCGATGTGGCGGTGGACGCACTTCGGGGCGTCAGCGTCGAGATCCCGCGCGGCCAGTTCACGGCCGTGATGGGGCCGTCCGGCTCGGGCAAGTCGACCCTGATGCACATCCTGGCCGGGCTCGACCGGCCCACCGCGGGCCACGTCTCGATCGACGGCAGGGACATCACAGAGATGCGCGACCAGGAGCTGACGCTGCTTCGCCGCCATCACATCGGCTTCATCTTCCAGTTCTTCAACCTGTTGCCTATGCTGACAGCGGAGGAGAACATCGTGCTGCCGTTGCGGATCGCGGGCCGCACGCCGGAGCGGGCGTGGGTCGACGAGATCATTGACAAGGTCGGTCTCAGCGACCGCCGCAGCCACCGGCCGGCCCAGCTGTCCGGCGGCCAGTCGCAGCGGGTCGCGATCGCGCGGGCGCTGATCTCCCAGCCGACCGTGATGTTCGCCGACGAGCCGACGGGCAACCTCGACTCGACCACCAGCGAGGAGATCCTGAAGCTGCTGCGGGAGACCGTGGACAGCTACGGACAGACGACGCTGATGGTCTCCCACGATCCACGCGCGGCCGCCATGGCCGACCGGATCCTGTTCCTGGCCGACGGCCTGATCGTGCGCGACCAGGGCCAGTCGACGTCGCAGGAGGTGCTGGCGGCCATGAGCGAGGTGTCGGCGCAGTGATCAGCGTCACGCTCAAGAGCCTGTGGGGCCGCAAGCTGCGGACGTTCCTGACCGCGTTCTCAATCGTGCTGGGCACGACCATGATCGCGGGCACGTTCGTGATCAAGGACCAGATCACGAACGCCTTCGGCGACATCTTTCAGACCGGACTCGAGAAGACGGACGTCGTTCTGTCCAAGAAGACGGCCTTCACCAGCGACAACGGGGCGGTGGCCGGGCCTCTGCCCGCCTCCGACATCGCTTCGGCCGCGGCGGTGCCCGGCGTCGCGAAGGCCGAAGGCCAGATCCAGGCGACCGGGGCGCTGGTCGTGGGAGGCAAGTACACCGGCTCGACCAGCGGGGCGCCCAGCCTGGTGCTGTCCGCGCTCTCGGACACCTTCACGCCCTACAACTACATCGCGGGGCGACCGCCCGAGCAGAGCGGTGAGGTGATCGTGAATCAGCAGCTGGCCAGCGACAAGCACCTCAAGGTCGGCCAGGACGCGCTGCTGGCGACCGAGGTCGGCACCAAGCCGGTGACGATCGTGGGCATCTTCAAGTACGGCAACGTCTCGTCGATCGGCGGGGCGACCATCGTCGGCACCACGTTCGAGGACGCGCAGGCGTGGTTCAACCGCACCGACCTGACCTCGATCGTGTATCTGAAAGCGGACAGCGGCGTGACCCCGCAAGAGCTCAAGAAGCGGGTCGCGGCGGCGCTGCCGAATGACGTCAAGGTGCAGACCGGCGCCGAGTCGGCGAAGGAGCAGACCGACCAGGTCGCCGGCGGCATCACCGGTTTTCTGACCCCGCTCCTGCTTGCGTTTGCGGGCACCGCGGTGCTGGTCGGCGCGTTCATCATCTTCAACACCTTCTCGATCACGGTCGCGCACCGCACACGCGAGTTCGCGATCCTGCGCACCCTCGGGGCGAGTCGCCGGCAGGTGCTTCGCTCGGTGCTGCTCGAGGCGACGCTGATCGGCCTGCTGGCGTCGGTGCTCGGCATCGTGCTCGGGATCGGCTTCGCCAAGCTGCTCGGTCTGCTGTTCGACGCGGCCGGCTTCGGCTTGCCCAAGGCTCCCATCCGGGTCGATGTTCTGACGGTTGTGCTGCTGCCGATCGCGGTCGGCACCGTGACGTCGCTGCTGTCCGCCATCGCGCCCGCCTTCAGAGCGACCAGGGTGCCTCCGATCGCCGCGCTGCGCGAGGGGGCGGAGCTGCCGCCCTCGGCTGTCGCCCGTCACGCCACGCCAATCTCGGCGCTGATCCTGGCCGCCGGGCTGGGAGGGATCGTGGACGGCATCTTCGACGACGGCAGCGTGCTGGGCGCGGTGAGCGGTTTCAGCAAAACCGCGAGCATCCTGCTCAGCATGGGCCTCGGCGCGGTGCTCTGCTTCCTCTCGGTGGCGCTGCTGTCGAAGCATGTCGTGCGCCCGTTGGCCCGGTTGATGGGCACGCCGCTCGAGTGGGGCGTGTTCGTCGGACAGCAGATCGCTCAGGGCTTGCAGCGTGTGCCCGGCGTGCTGTGGTTCCTGCGGCTGTTCTCCATCGCGCGCCGGGCGGTGTTCCAGCCGCGGGTGGTCGTGATCGTGCTGGCGCTCGTGCTGGCGATGCTCTCCGCGCTGTGGATCGCATCCGGCAACGCGATCGCCGGTGCCGTGCTGCTGGCGATTTCCGTGGGTGGCGCCGTCGTGATCCTGTGGCGGATCTGGCGCAAGCCCCGGCTCGAACTCGAGTGGCCACCCGAGCCGCCCACCAGGGAGACCGGACGCCTGGCGCGCGAGAACACGACCCGCAACACGGCGCGCACGGCCACCACCGCGTCCGCGCTGATGATCGGCGTCGGCCTGGTCGTCTTTGTTGCCGTGTTCGTCAACGGCTTCAAGGACTCGTTCCTGGGTGCGCTCGACCGTTCGGTGACCAGCGACCTGATCGTGCAGCCGGACGGCTTCGGGGGCGGAATGCCACGCGAGGTGATCCCGGTCGCCGGCGCCGTTCCCGACGTGCAGGTCTCCGCCGGCATCCAGATCACGGATGCCAAGATCGGCCACGGCGGAATCGACGCGGTCAACGGCATCGATCCCACCACGTTCGCGCAGGTCTACAACTTCACCTGGCAGAAGGGGGGCTCCAACAACCTGTTGGGGCGGTTCTCAGGCGACGAGGCGCTGATCGAGGAGCAGTTCGCCAAGTCCCACCACCTCGAGATCGGCGATCGCTTCCAGGTGACCAGCATCGAGGGAACCACGCTCAGCCTCGAGGTGATCGGCCAGTACAAGGATCCGACGCTCATGACCGGCTTCACCGTGCCGTCGATCACGTTCAACCGGTTCACGACCAATGATGACCCCGGCGTGCTGCTGGTCAAGTTCAAACAGGGGGTGGACATCCAGCAGGGAAAGGCGGAGGTGGCGGCAGCGCTGAAGCCGTTCCCGGTGGCGAAGGTCCGCACCAACGCGGAGTACAAGAGCTATACCGAGAGCCAGGTGAACGGCTTCCTCTCGTTCCTGTACGTGCTGCTGGCGATGAGCCTGATCATCTCGCTGTTTGGCATCGTCAACACGCTGGCGCTGTCGGTGTTCGAGCGCACCCGCGAGATCGGGATGCTACGAGCCATCGGCACCACCCGCCGCCAGCTGCGACGCATGATCCGCTACGAGGCCGTGATCACGTCCGTGATCGGCGGACTGCTCGGGATCGCGGTCGGACTCGCCTTCGGCTGGATCCTCAGCCGCGGGCTGGCCGACCAGGGGATCGTGTTCTCGATCCCCTACAGCCTGCTGATCGTGGTACTGATTGGAGCGGCGATCGCCGGCGTGATGTCAGCGATCCTGCCTGCCCGGCGCGCCGCCCGGCTGGACGTGCTGGAGGCGCTTCAGTACGAGTGAGTTTTACGCATCGGGGCGCGGATCGCCGACCGCGTTCGCAGCGTCAAGATCAGGCTCCGTGGCCGAGACGCGGTCGGCCAGGTCCTTGGGGAACACCTTCGGGTTTCGAAGGTTTGCGAACAACCGCTGTCCGGCGCTGACGCCCTCGATCTCCTCGTTTGGGAGCTGAGCGATCAGCGGCTGGCCGTCCTCGAGGCGGAGATGCACCTTGGACATCCAGCCCATATCGATGCGCCGCTCCACCTCGACCGGGAAGGACAGGTCTCCGGCTGTGTCGGTGATCTCGATGTCGTGGGGACGGATGTACGCGACAGCCTCGCCGCCGTCCTCGATCTCATGGGCGCCGGCCACGACCGAGTGGCCAAAATGCACGTGGCGCTCCCAGACCACGCCGCGCAAGACGTTTGAGGCGCCCACGAACGCGGCCACGAACGGTGTCGCCGGCTTGTTGTAGATCTCCTCCGCCGGGCCGACCTGCTCGATCCGGCCATGGTTCATCACGACGATCTCATTGGCGAGCTCCAGGGCCTCCTCCTGGTCGTGGGTGACGAAGAGGCTCGTCACGCCGAGCTCTCGATGGAGATGATCGAGCCACGTGCGGAGCTCCTGCCGGACGCGCGCGTCGAGCGCCCCGAACGGCTCGTCAAGCAACAACACCTTGGGCCGAGGCGCGAGCGCCCTGGCGAGCGCCACCCGCTGGCGCTGGCCGCCCGAGAGCTGATCCGGATACCGGTGCCCAAACGGGGCAAGCCCCACCAGCTCCAGCAACTCGTCGACCCGCTCCTTCTGTATCGCCTTGTCGACGTGCCTGACCGAGAGGCCGAAGGCGACGTTTCGCCGCACCGTCATGTGCCGGAACAGCGCGTAGTGCTGGAACACGAAGCCGAGCCGGCGATCCTGAACGCTTGCGTCCGTCAGCTCCTCTCCGGCGACCCATACGCTGCCGGAGTCCGGCTGCTCGAGCCCGGCGATCATCCGCAAGACGGTGCTCTTTCCCGAGCCGCTGGGACCGAGCAGCGCGGTGATGGTTCCCTCAGCCGCCTCGAAGCTGACATCGTCCACAGCCCGAAAATCGCCGAAGGACTTGGTCAACCCCCTTACCTGGATCGAGCCTGCCATCAGATGGTTAACCTGCCTCCCTCGTACTCCGGCGTTTCAAGGTCTCGATCCCCAACAGCAGCACGATCGAAAAGCCCGCAAGCGTCAGTGCAACGATATACGCCTGCTGCTCCTGGTACTGATCGAAGGCCCGCAGGATGTAGAGGGTCGCCGTCTCGGTCTGTCCCTGCAGCGATCCGCTGACGATCAGCACCGCGCCGACCTCGCCGATCGACCGGGCCGCCGACAGGGCGATCCCGTACAGCAACCCCCAGCGGATGTTCGGAAGCGTCACCCGGAAGAAGGTCTGGAGCCGCGACGCACCGAGCGTCCACGCGGCCTGCTCCTCCTCGGTGCCAAGCTCCTCGAGCACCGGCACGACCTCGCGAACCACGAACGGGATCGAGATGAAGATCGTGACCAGGATCATCGATGGCAGAGCGAAGATGATCTGGATGCCCTGCGCGGAGAAGAACGATTCGAACCAGCCGCCGCGACCGAACAGCAACACGGCCATCAGGCCGACGATGACCGGTGAGACGGCCAGCGGAAGATCCACGACCGCCGAGACGACGCGCTTGCCGAAGAAGTGATCACGAGCGAGCACCAGCGCCACCAGCACACCGAACACCGTGGTCACCACCACCGTCACCACCATGATGATGGTGCTCAGGTACAGCGCGTGCCGAACGTCAGGCTGATTGAACGTCTCGCCGATCGCCCCGGCGCCGCCCTTCAGGGCGTAGTACACGATGCCGCCAAGCGGGGCCAGCAGCAGCACCAGAACGTACGTCAGCGCCGTTGCGAGCAT